>VHDG01000827.1 GCA_016871475.1 Verrucomicrobiota bacterium | reverse complement strand
CAATCAGCGCGGGAGGAAGTCGCATCATGCTCGCAGCCCCGGACGGTCGCAGGGTGCTCAGTGAGCTGCGCGCTCCGGAGTTTTTCCCCGGGGTGGCCTACGGCGTGGGAGCTGACGATCAACCCGGCTATCTGCCCAAACCCACTCCCGGTGCAGTCAACGGGCCAGTGGCCCCCCACGGGGAGAACAGGGTGTCCTTCAGCCATCCGCGCGGATTCTATGCCCGCAACTTTCCCCTCACCCTCACGGCGGATCTCCCTGGATCCATCATCCGTTACACACTCGATGGCTCCCTGCCCTCTCCAACCCGTGGCTCCAACTACCTGGGTCCCATCACGGTCCGTCCCAGCTCGTCGGGCAGCACGCGGGGCGTACGTATAGTAAGAGCCATCGCTGTCCACACCAATGCCGTCTTCGCTCCCGCAGCGACTGCCACCTACTTGTTCGTGCAGGGCGACGTCGCCCCGGCTACCGACGGTGTCGTAAGCCAGTCGCAGCTCAACACATCGATTACGCGCAACACAAACTACGCATCGTTCATCGATGATGCCCTGCTTGCCCTGCCCACTCTTTCCCTGATCCTGGGCGAGACTCTCTCGAGCAGCGAACAGGCGGCATCGGTTGAGTTTTTCGATCCTGAGAACCGTGAAGCCGGGTTTCAAATCAACTGCGGTGTGCACGCAACAGGCACAACCAGTCTCGGCTCGCCCAAATTGAGCATGGCCGCCAAGTTCAAGCATCAATACGGCAAGTCCAAGCTGAGATATCCCGTTTATGCCCGCGGATCGCTCGCCCCTCCCGGAGGGGCCACTGAGTTCGACGAGCTGCGACTGCGAAGTCATTCTCACGATACGTTTTACTGGCTGGGGACCTCTGAAAACCCGCCGGTGCCCTATGGGTCTCCCCCCGTTCAAAGAAGCGGAGATGCCCAGCTGGGCCGCAACCTCTGGATCGAGGAGATGCAGCTTCTAATGGGACAGCCGGGAAAGCGTGGACGACAAACCCATCTCTACCTCAACGGCGCGTATCACGGCATCTACCACATCCAGGAGCACGCGGATGAGGACTTCATGGCCAGCTACTATCCGGGCTCCTCGACGGACTTCCACTTCTCGGCATCTGCGATCGGCGGAAGCGTGCACGCCAACGGAGACTCATGGCGAACCACGTGGGGACAACTCAAAGCCAGCCTAGGCAATTACTCGCAGGCCATCAGGTGGATCGATGTCACGAACCTCTGCGACTACATGACCCTGAGCTTCTATGCGGGAAACGACTGGGATTGGTCGACCCAACACAACTGGTCAGCCGCAGGGCCCAAGGCGATCGACAAGGGAGGCTGGAAATTCTTCCAGCAGGACTCCGACATCTCGCTCCAGGATGTGAATGCAGACTGCACGGATAAGGATGTCCCGGATGGGATCTTTACCGCTCTCATGAATCACACCGACTTCAGATCCCTCTTCCGGGATCGGGTGTACCTCCACTGTTTTAACAATGGTGTCCTCACTCCAGGTCGCGCAGCTGACCTCTACAATGCTCGGATGAACGAGATCTCCACCGCCATCGTGGCCGAAACTGCGCGATGGCAGCCTGGAAGCAGCGTGGCATCCCTGCCCTGGGATCGTAATCAGGAGTGGACCAACGAGTGGAATTACCTGCGAACCACCTTCTTCCCTAATCGTGTCAGTCAACTCATCCCACAGCTGCGCGCCCATGCCAACTGGTGGCCCACCGATCCGCCGATCCTGAGCGAACTCCGGGGAGAAGTGAGCCTGGGGCATAAACTCAAGATCACCACCCTCACGTCGCTTGTGTACTACACCACCGACGGCAGCGACCCACGGCTCCCGGGGGGCCGGATCAATCCGGCTGCGAAGCGCCTTGCCGCAGCCCTCCGGCAAACCAGCCTCATCGCAACAGGAACCGTCTGGCGTTTTCTGGACACCGGACAGGAGCCAGGCTCCAACTGGATCCACTCGGCATTCGATGACAGCGCCTGGCGAGCCGGCCGGACAGAGATCGGCTATGGTGACGGCGGCGAGACCACCGTGGCCAATTTCGTGGACACAGATCCCGTCAGAACAGGCGTTCAACGGAACATCACCACCTACTTTCGAAAAGCTTTCGACGCGACAAACGCACCCAGCTTCGACTCGTTGCGTCTGCGACTGGTGAGAGACGATGGCGCGGTGGTTTATCTGAACGGGTTGGAGATCTGGCGAACGAAC
>VHDG01000826.1 GCA_016871475.1 Verrucomicrobiota bacterium | reverse complement strand
ATTTTCACCTTCTCTTCGCCACTGAAATGCCGTCGATCATTTTGACTCATAACACTGTGCCTTTCTATGGGCATCAGTGCGTTAGCTCAATCCTCAAACCGGCGTTTTCAGCTGATGCAGAACAGCACCGCATGTTGCCTCTCCTGTTCAATGGGCCTTTAGGAGTGGTGAGCTTTATGTGTTTTTAAGCCTACCCTTTCGTATAGGTAGTCGAGATGTGGATCAGTAGACATAGTCTTCGAGTCTCAATCTGTAACCATATGAAAAAACTACTTAACAACCTCGCGATCGCAGCTTGTGCCGCTTCGCTAAGCGTGGCCACTTCACAGGCCGTTCCTTATAAACTAAATGAGGTCACAAAAGGCACAATCGGGAATCTGGGTGATCCTCAGATGCAAACATGGCTCCTTAGCGTAATCGGAAATTACAACACATCAAACAACCCCGATCTCCCGACCAGTGGGGTTGGAGCCGTTCCCGATGTCAAGGTTTCCTCCATATCCGATGCTGGAACGAGCATCAATCTCGGTGTGAGCGACTACGAGTACCTCGTGCTTCACTGGGGTGGGCAGGGCGGAGGCAAAGTTCAGGCCTTCTATCTCGGATCGTGCGCTGATGGTGCAACTTATCTATTCCAAAGCGCTACCGGCGGAAAGATTTCGTCCTATTGGTATTACGATAAGGACGAACCCCCTCCGAATAATGGTGGCACCCCTCCGAATAATGTTCCGGACGGCGGTAACTCCTTGCCTCTGCTGGCCGCGGCTGCTGCGGCCGTTGCAGGCCTTCGCTATCGCTTCAACGTGTAAGCGTGTTATTGCCTTCGGGCAAAAATGACTTCATGAAAACCCCTGGTGTGAAAACGCCAGGGGTTTTCCTTTTGCCTGATCGCCCGCTAGTGATCGCGCTTTAACAGGTATTCTGCGAGTGCGTTCAGGGCGGCTGCGCGTTTTTTGAATGGTTTGAGCGCGGCGAAGGCACGGTCGGTAAGGCGGGATGCTTCCTTCCTCGACTTCTCCAAACCCAGCAAAGCGGGATAGGTGGCCTTCTTCGATGTTGTGTCTTTTCCGGCCGTCTTCCCCAGTTTCTCCGTGGTCTGCGTGACGTCGAGAATGTCGTCGATGATCTGAAACGCGAGTCCCACGTTGTAACCAAACTCCGTCAGAGCTCTGAGCTGGGAGGCCGTGCAGTTTACGCTCATCCCACCCAGGCGGACGGAGCAGCAAAGGAGCGCGGAGGTCTTTTGCTCATGGATGTAGCGGAGGTCCGCAATTGGAATCGTTTTGCCTTCCGCTTCCAGATCCGCCACCTGTCCCGCAATCAGCTGCAGGGATCCTGATGCACGGGCGAGGTCCAGAATGAAGTCGGAGGGGGAGTGACGTGATCGGCGGGGCGCCGCAGCGAGGATCTCAAAAGCCTGAGTCAGCAATGCGTCGCCTGCCAGGATGGCAATGCCCTCCCCAAAAACCTTGTGGTTGGTGGGCTTGCCCCGACGAAAGTCGTCGTTGTCCATGGCGGGAAGATCGTCATGGATGAGCGAGTAGGTGTGGATACACTCGATCGCGCAAGCCGCTGCCATGGCGTCCTTCCATTCACCCCCACAAGCTTCGGCGGCTGCCAGACAGATGGCTGGCCGCATCCGTTTCCCACCGGCGAAAATCGAGTATCGCATCGCCTTGTGGATTGTGGCGGGTTTTGTCTTCTCCGCAGGCAGGAAGCCGTCAAGGGCTGAGTCCACGCTCCTGCACACCCGCGAGATATAACCGGATAGATCGAATGATTTTGAAACTGAGGGATGCCTGTTGGATCGCATGTGGCTGGTGTTTTATCGCCACGCCTGAAACTCGTCCAGTCCGCAGGACGATGGATGTCACTACCGCATCGACATCCCCCAATGATCAAGAAAGAATCGTTTCTCGTTTGGAAGCAGAGAGTCGGACGACCCTAGGAGAGGGCGCAACGCGCTGCTCATCTGCAACACCACCACCACGAAGATCACCATCCAGGCTTTGAGGCCTGCTCCGCTGCTGCCGAGAGCGTTGAAGCCCGCGTCGAACAGCCTGAATGCGAAGACCGCTGCTGTCAGCCAGAAGCTCCAATGCAGGCATCCCATCCACACCAGGGATTGGGTGCTCTGAGAGAAGATCCATGCGACGGGTGCAAACCCAGCGAGCAGCAGAGTCATCAATGCCAGCAAGGCGGCCAGCAGCCCCACAACTTCCCTGAAGCTGGTGCGC
>VHDG01000825.1 GCA_016871475.1 Verrucomicrobiota bacterium | reverse complement strand
GTAGTTCCAGTAGTGAACAACCTCCGTGGGTGTCGCCGCTCCCACCTTCTCCCTGGCCTCGGTGAGGCCTCGTATGGCTGCCCGGAAGCGGCTGACGTATTCGTCATAATGCTCAACGATGTCACGGACTCCGCCCTCCGAGAACCGTGCCCTGGAGCGGGCGTCTTCCGTCAGGCCGGGCAGCATCATCAGGATGACATTGTCTCTCCCCGACTCGATGTGAGGAACCGTAGCCTTCAGCCGATTCACCTCTGCCTGACCTTCGAGGGCTGTTGCAGAGGCCTCGGCAAACTCCCCCGAACGCCAGAGCGAGACCGCTTTGAGCAGCAAAGCGTTGGGGCGAAGTCTGGGGTTCAATCGAGCGACGTAGGCCGGGGTGATTTCACTCGCCACAGATCGGTAACCTGACTCCACATCCACGAACGGAATCCTGAACCGCTCATTATCCGCACGAACCGCCTCCTCAAAGCGGGTCTGCAACCCGCGATGGTCGAGCGTCGAGCACCCCACGATGAAACAAAGGGCGAGGGTGATCAGCAGGTTCGGGATCAGCGGTTGGAGACGAAGTTTTCGAGGGACGCAAGTGATGGTGTTCATGACAATCTGCTCGTTACGGAACGTTCAAGCCGCGCGAAGCGCCTCGAGCGCGACGGAAATCAGCCTCTCCCGATCTCCCAGGTCGAGATCGTCCCAGATCACCTCCAGGATCAAGGCTTCAATCAGCGGAGCAAGTGTTGCTCCGTTGATCCGCCCAGCCAGATCTCCACGGGCCAGTCCCATGGCTGCAGCAATTGAATTACCTATGAGATCCGGCTTCACCGACAGGATGGCCACGTTCGCTGATGCCACAGGCAGGACCCGCCCGATCACGTCCAGGAGGACCTCACGGGTCAACAGCCTGCGGGGGTCCTTCTCGGCCGTGAGCGTGGTCACCACCTCGCGGATGACCCGGTAGAGAAGATTGGATGTCGGGCTGGGTTTGGACGTATCGATGAGATCATCGACGTTCTTCAAGGCCACTCCGAGAGCAACCTGGGTCAACTGAATGAACCCCTCGCCGTTCGTAACTAGGCTCGGTTCATCGCCCAACGCCTTCGCGACGGAAGCGATCACCTGTGCGAGAACGGTCTTCTTGGGATCAACATCCTGAATCCCGATCAACCACTCGGGGTTTCGGGCCACTTCATGCAGAACCACCCGGGTCAGTTCGAGAACCTGTCGTCGCGACAGCAGATCCTGGATCCTCCCGCCCCCGGCAAGCTGCGGGGACAGGCTGGCTGCCATGGCCTCAAGAGCACGCGCCAGCAGCTTTGCCTGCGGGCGATCCGGATCGATGAGGGTTTCAAAACTCTCGCGGGTCACCTCCAGGACTTCATGGAGAACAGCGCCGGCGGTTGCCGTGGAAAACAGAATGCCCCACCGGGAGTTGCCAAGGACCGTCGACACACCTGCGATCAGATCCTCGAGAATCCTGGTATTCGTGAGTGCATCAGCATTCTCCGCAGTCACTCTCAGCGCACTCTTCACCACCAACCCCATGGTCTCGTTGGTAAAAACATCCTCCTTACCCTCGATGCCCCGCAGGACCTGAAGGAGTGTGTCACGAACCATGGTGCGAGCCGTTCCATCGTTGGGCATGAACAGTGCGATTTCACCCACGAAGGCTTCCGCCGCCCCCCTGAGAAGCTGGGCACCGATGCGTCGGAAGAGCTGTTGCCGGGCAACCTCCGTACCCGCTTCTACCGCAGCCTTCAAATCCGTGGATACGGCCCCGATGACACCACCCAGCATGACGGCAAGCCGATGGTCGTCCCCGATCAAAGCCGTGTTTTCGCCAACGGCCTGCAAAGCCGACCCGAGCAAGTCACCGAGGATCAGGCGCCCGGAGCCCTCGGCGAAATCGGTCTCATCCAGCTCGGAGACGAATGCATGGACGATCTTTCGAGCAGCGGAATCCCGCCCCATGGCATGGGGGTTGGCTGCGAAGTAATCGACTCCGACCTCCACGATCGTGCCGAGGATCCTGCGGGCGGGATGGTTGGCTTTGAATCTTTCGCTGTATTGGTCGAGGGCTCCCATCTCCCTGAGGATCGCCGCACGTCGAGCAGCGATGTCGCCTGTGCCAAGCAGCACGTGATTCTCAAGTCCACGCAGGGTGCGATAGACCTGTATTAGCCTGGCCCGGTCGTCTTTGAACGCTGCGCAGGAGCCGCCAGGCTCGATCAGAGGGCGATTCTCGACATG
>VHDG01000824.1 GCA_016871475.1 Verrucomicrobiota bacterium | reverse complement strand
CTGCGACCTTTGCGTCGATGGGGCCGAGATGCTGTGCGGCGCGATGTTGTGCCGCGCACGCGACGAAGAGACACACGCTGAGCGAACTGAGAGGCATGAGGACCGCGCAAACGATCGGGGACAGCTGACCGCTCGCAGCGATGGCCACCCCAAGCACGTTGTAGGCACCCGAAACCAGGAATCCCTGCTTCAGGATCCGCGCACATGAGCGGGAGTAATCCAGAAGCCCTGCAAGGAACCTGAAACTGTCGCCTTTGACAATCAGATCACTGGACGGACTGAACGCACCAGGTCATCCAACACAACCACCCCCACATCACTCTGCCGGAGCGCGCCTGCATCATTCAGTCCATCACCCACCATCATCACCGTCCGCCCTTGCGCCTGAAGCGAGCGCACATGGTCCAGTTTCGAGTGAGGAGACTGACGGAACAGGAGCGGTGAGCTCGGAGGGAACAGCCGTCGGAATCGGTCCTGATCGTGGTCATTGTCGCCACTCAGCAGTTGTGTGGTTCGATCCTTGCCAAGCGCCTTCAGCACTTCAGCAACTCCAGGGCGCAGACCCAATCCCGCGACGAAGCAGCCCACCTGCTTTCCATCGATCTGCACGTGTACACAAGCCTGACGTTCCTCAAGCTCTCTGGACTCCGGTTCTTTTCCGACAAAACGCGCTGATCCCATCCTTAGCTTGTGGCCGTCAACCTTCGCTTCAATCCCCAGGCCTGTGAATTCGCGAAACTCGGCAACTCTCAGCCCGGCCTGCCGGTCACCTTCATTCATCGCAACATCGAAGCCCATGTTGCGGATGGCGCCTTGAATACAAACCGCGAGCGGGTGAGCAGACTGGCTTGCCAGGAGGCCTATGCGTTTGGCGATGTCGGGTGTGATCTGTGATCCGGCCCACTTCACATCGGCAGCACCCGACAGGGTCAAGGTGCCGGTCTTGTCGAAAACCACCGTGTTCACCTCGGCGAGAGTCTCCAGAACCTCGACGGTCCTGAGATGGATCCCGCGTTGGGTCAGGCATCTTCGTGCAGTCCCAAGTGCGAAGGGGGCAGCCAGCGCCAATGCACAAGGGCAGGCGACGATCAGGACGGCCAGGAAGGTTTCCAGCCCCATTCCGGGGTCCTGGAAGCTCCAGAAAAGACCACTGACTGTCGCGACAGCCAGCACGATCTTGGTGAACCGTTGGCTGAAACGTTGCGTCGCTGAGCGGGCATGATCGTCACGCTCGCGCCGGAACGCGTCTTGTTGCCACAAGGACGCGAGATAGCCCTGCGAGACCCGTTTGGAAACCCGCAGCAAGACCGAACCAGCAACCTGTCGGGCACCTGCGGGCACGGCTTCCCCCCTCTGGATCGGGGCGGCATTCGCTTCGCCGGTGATGAAGCTGAGATCAAACGAGCCCGGCCCTTCCGCCAACGTCGAGTCACAGGGCACCCACTCCCCGTGTCGAACTCGAATCATGTCGCCGGGATTCAGGGCGTCGATGGCGACTGTTTCTTCGCTGCCATCGGATCGAAGCCGGATGGATGACAGGGGGAGAAAGTCCGACAACCCGCGGTCGAAGGTTAGTCGATCATGGATGATCGTCTGAAATGTCCGGCCGATCAGCAGGAAGAAGAGCAGGCCTGCGAGTGAATCGAAGTAGCCTTCACCCCGGCCGGTCCACGTGTCGAACGCGCTTTGCAGGAAGAGGGCGGCGATGCCGAGTGCGATGGGTACTTCGAGATTCAGGCGCCGTTGCCGGATGCTGATCCAGGCCGCTTTCCAGTAGTCCTCGGCGCAGAAAAACGTGACGGGTATCGCGAGCAGGAAACTGACAATGGCAGCGAGCCGTTGGAAGTCTGGCGCGCTAAGAGCATCCAGGCCCAGGTAGTGCGAGAAGCTAAGGAGCATGGCATTCCCGAAGGCAAAGCCAGCCACTCCGAGTTTCATCCACAGTCGCCGGTGCGGCGACGCATGCATGCGCCCCCTGAGATCGGAGAGCCGAAGATCAGGAGGATAACCGATGGAAGCCAGCGTCGCGGCGATCTGCGCAAGAGAGACGGCCCGTGGATCGAAAGCGATGTGAACTTCCCGTCGAAGGAAGTCCACGCGGCATGTGCCGATCCCCGAGCGTATCCGGTGCAGGTTTTCGAGGAGCCAGACGCAGGCGATGCAGTGAATGTTGGGCAAACGAAGCCGCACGCTGCCGAAGTCAGGGGCCAGCCGGTCGGCGACCTGGGATGCGATCTCCGGGTCAT
>VHDG01000823.1 GCA_016871475.1 Verrucomicrobiota bacterium | reverse complement strand
CGGAGGATTTCATCCAGCCGGCCTGAAGACACGTGATGGACAGCTTTGGTTCTCCACCACCCGGGGTCTGGTCAAGGTCGATCCGGCAAAGATCTCGCTGAACTCCCTGCCCCCGCCGGTGCGGCTACAGGAGATCCTGGCCGACGGCGTTGTTGTGTACATGGATGGCGAGGATTTGCGGGCCGCCCCTGTCGCTGCAACCGCCCCGTTCCTGAAACTCAAGCCGGGCGTGCAGCGGATGGAGTTTCGATTCAGTGCCCTGAGCCTAACCGCTCCGGAACGAAACCGCTTCAGATACCGGCTGGAGGGGCTTGAGCAGGACTGGATTGACGCGGGCGCGCAGCGCCTGGTGGCGTATCCGGGACTTCCCCCGGGCCGCTATGAGTTTCAAGTCCGGGCCTCGAACAACGATGGGGTTTGGAATGAGACAGGCGCAACGGTTCGATTCCAGATGCTGCCCCACTTCTGGCAAACATGGGGATTCCGTGCACTGGCCCTGGCGATCCTCCTTGGCGTGGTGGGATGGATGGCGCGCAGGTTCGCACTGCATCGACTGGACGTGAAAATGCGTCGCCTTCGGGAGGAACATGCCGTGGAGCGGGAACGCACACGGATCGCCCAGGACATTCACGACGAACTCGGGGCCACGCTTACGAGAATCGCACTGCTGACAGAAGTGGGACTGAAGCATCAGGACAAGCCGGCGGAAGTCACCGCTGCTCTGGGGAAGATCTCTTCAACGGCCCGGGAGGCGGTTCAGGCTATGGACGCGATCGTCTGGGCCGTGAATCCGCATAACGATTCCCTCGACCATTTTGCCAACTACGTTTCGCAATATGCCGAGGAGTTCCTGCGCCCCACCTCCATCCGTTGCCGCCTCGACATCCCTGCGGATCTGCCCGAGCACCAACTGCCGACGGAATGCCGGCATCAGCTGTTTCTGTCGGTAAAGGAGGCCCTCAACAATGTCGTGCGGCATTCCGGAGCAACGGAAGTTTGGCTTCGATTGGGCCTGAAGGATGGGGAACTGAGAATCATCGTCGCGGACAACGGCCGGGGGATGGCTCCTGCATCCGATGGCGCCGGCAGCCACGATGGCCTTGGAAACATCCGCAAACGGGTGGAAAGCCTGGGCGGAACTCTCCAGATCCGTTCCGGACCGCCGTCGGGCACCGAGCTGAGCATTCAGCTCCCGTTGCCCGGGAAAGAGGGGAGGGCCGCGTGATATGAACATCCGGGTAGCCGTGGTGGAGGATGATGATCAGGTGCGCGAGCATCTGTCGCGACTGGTCGGGGAGGCGAAGGGCTTTGAATGCGTGGCGACCTGCGGTTCGGGCGAGGAGGCCCTTAAGGCGCTGCCGCGTCGTGCTCCGGATGTGGTGCTCATGGACATCAATCTGCCCGGCATCTCCGGAGTGGAATGCGTGCGTCAACTGAAGCAGGTGCTTCCCGAGGTCCACATCGTGATGGTCACCGTCTATGATGACAGCGATCGGATTTTTCAGGCGCTCCAGATGGGGGCCTCAGGCTACCTGTTGAAGCGATCGACCGCGGCGGAGATCCTTCATGCGGTCGAGGAGGTGAAACGCGGGGGGGCTCCCATGTCGAGTTACATCGCGCGCAAGGTGGTGCAGTCCTTCCAGCGTCAGGGCCCGTCGAGCAAGCCGGCGGAGAATCTATCCAACCGTGAAATGGATGTGCTGGAGTATGTCTCCCGAGGCTACACGAACAAAGAGATCGCCGAGGCGCTGGGGCTGAGTGCGGAAACGGTCCGCGGCTATCTCAAGACGATCTACAGCAAACTACATGTCCGATCCCGCACCGCCGCGGCGATGAAGTTCCATCGATAGCAGGGCGCAGTGCCATTGCGGGCGTGTGTTCCCCGAGCACCCCGTCACCTCGTGGAACAAGAAAGCCCGGACGACGATGGACCGCCGTCCGGGCCGATTTTTTGGGGACCGCGAGTGGTTCCCCGAACAAGCGGGCTACCGTCTCACCCGATAGAACTTCTTGTCACCTGCGTTGAGGGGAACCCGGAAAGGACTGACCGCATTGGCATCGGGAGTCCACTGCCCGGTGATCTCCGAGGCTGATTCCAGAACCCCACCGCCCTCCCAGGTGATGACCACGTTCGCCTGATCGCGCGTCGCGTTCACCCGGAAACCCGGAAGCGTAGGGCGAGGATTCACCTCCAACTCGTCGATGGCGATCTGAGGGCTGGATACCTTCAACCTCACCCCTGTGGCGGAGATC
>VHDG01000822.1 GCA_016871475.1 Verrucomicrobiota bacterium | reverse complement strand
CGGCTTTGATTCGAGTGGAAAACTTCCAATAAGCCACCATGTCCTCCACATCCTCCAACATCTGGCCCGGCGTGATCCGCCGCTACAGCGAACACCTGCCGATCACCGACGCCACACCGGTCATCACTCTGCACGAAGGCAACACCCCCTTGGTCCCCGCGCCAGGATTCGTGGAGGCCATCGGCGGAAAGTTTTCGCTCTATCTGAAGTGCGAAGGCCTGAACCCAACCTGTTCCTTCAAGGATCGGGGCATGACCCTCGCCGTTTCGAAAGCGAAGGAGCGCGGAGCGGAGATTGTGATTTGCGCGAGCACGGGCAACACGAGTGCCAGCGCCGCGGCCTACGCAGCCCGGGCAAAGATGCGGTGTATCGTCCTTCTGCCCCACGGAAAGATCGCTTTGGGCAAGCTGGCTCAGGCCCTGATGTATGGGGCCACCACCGTGGCCATCGAAGGCAACTTTGACCAGGCTCTCCAGATCGTGCGTGAGCTGGGTGAAACCGGAAAGGTGGAAGTCGTGAACAGCATCAATCCCGTGCGGATAGAAGGTCAGAAGACGGCAGCCTTTGAGATCTGCGATGCCTTGGGGGACGCGCCGGACTTTCACTTTCTGCCCGTGGGCAATGCCGGGAACATCACGGCCTACTGGCGGGGCTACCGCGAATATCAGGCCGCTGGCAAGAGCGACACCCTTCCGCGCATGTGCGGATGGCAGGCCGCCGGAGCCGCTCCCATCGTTGACGGTCACCCCATTGCCTCTCCCAACACCGTCGCCACCGCGATCCGCATCGGGAACCCCGCGAGCTGGCAGGGAGCGCGGGAGGCCGCCGATCAGAGCGAGGGATTCATCGACAAGGTCACCGACGAGGAAATCCTTCATGCCTACAAGCTGCTGGCCCGGACTGAAGGAATCTTCGTGGAGCCGGCCTGTGCCGCGCCGCTGGCAGGTTTGATCAAGGCCGTTCAACGCGATCAAATCCCGGAAGGCAGCCTGATCGCAGCCACCATGACCGGACATGGTTTGAAAGACCCCGACACGGCCATTGGATCTGCGGGTTTCCATCCGCATGTTGTGCCCGCTGAGCGGGATGCAGTTCTCAAGGTCCTGGGACTTTAACAGACCGTGCCGGGCCGGAAGCATCTTCCAATGAGTTGAAAAAGAACCCCGCAGAAGAAGATGCACCTCCTGAGCCTCTGATTCAGGAGGACTCCCGACGTGCGGCGTGGCGCAGTCGAATCACTCCCCTGCTGAACGAGTTTCCGACCCCATTCTTCCTGTTCGCCACCGAACCGATTGAGGCTGGCCTTGAGGAGCTGACCCGGGCCTTTGAGGGGATCCCCATCACGCATTGGCTCTCGGTCAAGACCCAGCCGCTCCCAGCGCTGTTGCGGTGGTGGAATGCAGCAAGCCGTCCGGTTGAGGTGGTGAGCGGATGGGAGCTGAAGCTGGCGCTTCAGTGCGGAGTTCCATCGCATCGCCTCCTCGTCAACGGCCCAGCCAAACACCACTGGCTTCCGGAGTTCCAGATCGAAGGGCTCCACGTGCACCTGGATTCCCCAGCTGAAGCAGGAGCGATCGCTCCCATCGCGGCGAAACGAAGATGGAAGCTCGGGCTCCGATGCTGTCCGATGTCCGAGTTCGATCCTGAAACCCCCCGCTATCCATCGCAGTTTGGGATGAGTGGTGAGGAGCTGGCTTCTGCGGTTCGTATCCTCGCCGGGCACCGGCTTGCGGTGGAGAGCCTGCACTTTCATCTGCGCACCAATGTCGCCCGCGCTGAGGTTTATCGAACCGCTATTTCCGAAGTCATGGCGATGGCAGAGGCATGCGGGGTCCGTCCCGCCGTCCTGGACATCGGAGGTGGAATGCCAGCGCGTCATGTCCGTGGGATGCGAGGTTGGAACGTGGACCAGAACTTTTCTGTTTCCGAACTCAGCGCCGCGTTGAAGCAAGCTCTCGTGGAGCATCCCTCGCTGAAGGAAATCTGGATGGAGAACGGCCGATGGTTATTGGCGGACTCGGGGGTTCTCGCTGTTCGGATCCTGGATGTGAAGGAACGCCGAGGAATGCGATCGCTGATTTGCGATGGGGGCCGAACCCTCAACGCAATGCCCTCCTGCTGGGAGCAACACGACATGACCAGCATTCCGCTTAGAACAGGCCCTTGCGTCATGACCACCGTCAACGGCCCCACATGCATGGCCTTTGACAAACTTGCTCGCGGACAGCTTCCCGGCGATCTGGCCCCTGGAGATGT
>VHDG01000821.1 GCA_016871475.1 Verrucomicrobiota bacterium | reverse complement strand
TGGCCAGGAGGTTACACGGATCAACGTTCCTGCTGGTGAACTTGCCTTCGGAGTGGGCACCGGCGCCGCCATCAACGAAGGAACGATACCGATCGTTCGGACCCTCACCGCCCCAGCTCCCTCCAGCTATCTGCGTGTCGGCACAAACGTCATCGCGGTCCAGGCGCTGAACGCCTCCCTCTCGGGCAGCAGTGACTTCCAATTCGATGCGTCGCTTTCGTTCCCGGGTGTTGACTCCGTCCCACCCAGGATCGTGGGGCAGCTTCCCGCCCCGGGTGTCGTTGGTTCGCTCACTGCGCTGACGGTGTGGTTTTCTGAGCCTGTGCAGATGGTCAACGCCACGGACCTGCTGATCAATGGCCAGCCGGCAGCTGATGTGGTGGGAGGAAACGACACCTACACATTTCGCTTCCCTGAACCGCCACCGGGCACCGTCGTGATCACATGGGCCAACTCGCATGGAATCATCGATGTGGCTGTCCCAGCCAACAACTTCAACAGCGCCACCGCAGGAAACACCTGGCAGTACACGCTTCAAGACCGCAAGCCCCCAACCCCTCTGCTGACTCTCCCCACACCGGAGTCGCTCGTCCGGGAGCTTGTATCCATCGAAGTGCAGTTCTCTGAAGGGGTGTCGGGAGTGGACGCAGGAGATCTGCTGATCAATGGAACTCCAGCCACCAACGTTACGGTTTTCTCCGCGTCGGAATACGTCTTCCGCTTCCCGCAACCTCCGACGGGAAGAGTGGACGTCGCCTGGCGGAGCGGACATGGAATCGTGGACAAGGCGCCGGTTCCCAACCCCTTCGCGGGAGGAGCATGGATCTACATCCTCGATCCCAATGCGGCGCTTTCCGACGTCGTGATCAACGAGTTTCTGGCGGTTAATGATCGGGGCATTCGTGACGAAGACGGGGATGCCTCCGATTGGATTGAGATCTACAATGCCGGCGCTACACCGGTCTCGCTGGCGGGCTGGTTCTTGACGGATGATCCCCGGAACCTTTCGAAGTGGCGGTTCCCCGCCGTCACCTTGAATCCACGCTCATTCCTCGTCGTGTTCGCGAGCGAGAAGAACCGGATACTCCCGTCAGCTCCCTTGCACACCAACTTCAAACTGGAGCGAAACGGTGAGTTCCTCGCGCTTGTCCGCCCCGATCGCACGACGCTCTCATCTGACTACAGACCCACCTATCCGGCGCAACGGACCGACGTCAGCTATGGCCTGGATCGTTCCACCCGCCTGTTCCCCGGATACTTTATGACCCCCACACCAGGTGCTGCGAATAGCGAACGCGGCGAAGGGTTCGCACCTGATGTCGAGTTCTCACGGGCAGGCGGAAGCTTTACGACTTCGTTCCTCCTAACCCTGTCCGTGATGGACACCAATGCCTCCATTTTCTACACCACGAACGGAACCCTCCCGACAACCAACTCCCTGAGATACATCAGCCCGATCACAATCAACGCGAAGGCCAGGATCCGTGCGCAATCGTTTCAGGTCGGCAAACTCCCAGGCCCCGTCCGATCGGAATACTTCTTCCAGGTCGCAGCAGCCCTCAGGAGCTTCAACTCGGATCTGCCAATCATCGTGATCGACACCTTTGGCGGATCCATCCCCAACGAAGGCGATGGTCCTGCGTTCATGGCGGTCTTCGAACCTGGTGTCAATCGACGCACCTATCTGACCAATCAAGCCACCCTGTCCACCCGCGTGGTAATGGATCGCCGGGGTTCCAGCACCCTCGGGAACGAGAAAGGCAACTACAACGTCGAGGCCAGGGATGATGCGGAGCAGGACAAGGAGATCGATTTGCTCAACCTTCCCCGCGAATCCGATTTTATTCTCCACGCACCCTTCTTCTTTGACCCGTCCCTGTTCCATAACCCGCTGGCTTTAGAGATCAGCATGCAGATGGGGCGATACGCCCCGCGCTACCGATTCGTTGAAGTTTACCTGAACACGGGGTCCGACGCCCTCTCCTCAGCCCAATACGTGGGCGTTTACAATCTGCTCGAGAAGATCAAGCGGGATGATTCGCGCGTGGATGTCGCGCGGCTCGATCCCACCAACTCCACGCCTCCCAGCGTCACGGGCGGTTACATCTTCAAGGTGGACCGACGTGACAGCGGAGATTCGGGATTCAGCGCGGGCGGCCAGAGAATGGCCTATGTCGAGCCCAAGGAGATTGAACTTCGGACTCCTCAGCGAACACCTCAACGAAACTATCTGTCTGCTCATCTGAACGAATTCGGCGGCGTTC
>VHDG01000820.1 GCA_016871475.1 Verrucomicrobiota bacterium | reverse complement strand
GGTTCAACCCTCAGCCGGATCACCTTTTGCCGGGGCTCTTCATTCGCTGGCCTGACTCTCGCGGGGGCTCCTGGCTTTGGCTCCGTTCCTCGACTGGCCTGGGTTCTCAGGGACACTGGCTTCGGGAGATCTGGAGGATGGAGCGTGGGCAAGGGTTTTCCCTCGAAAGTGAATCCACTCACCTTTCCCTCTCGATTTCCTACAAACAACCAGTTCGTTGTTGGGGAGATGGCGAGTGCGACCAGAGGTTCCTGACCTGGAGACGCGACACGATGTTCCTGCCCCGATGCGGAGCTTTGCTCGCCAGTATGTGATTTTAGATCCGAGTAGCGCAGGACCGCGGCGTCTTCACGGCAGGCGAGAAGCACCTGACGATCTGAAGCCCATCTCACTCTCGAAACACCCAAGGGGTGTGTGCCCAAGCTGATGAGTTTTTCCCGGGTCGCGATATCCCAAACCTTGATCTCGCGATCCAGTCCGCTGCTCGCGATCTGTTGTCCGTTGGTGTTGAAGGAAACCGAGGTGACCTGTGCGCCGTGACCCTCAAGCACCGCCAGTTCCTTGCGCGTTGATGTTTCCCAAACCTTGATTCGCCGGTCAGCTCCGGCGGTTGCCAGACGCGCTCCATCCTGGCTGACGGCGATATCCAAAATCGAATCGCGATGTGCCTCGAATGACTCCATGGGGTCAGCAGAGAATGGAACGGCGAGTTTTCGGACCCAGCTGAGTTGAGATGGCAGGCTGTCTGCCACGATCAGATGGGTACCATCCGGTGCAAACTCCAGGGCAGTGACCATGCCGGCCAGGCCGGCCTCACGGCTGGATACAGGTTCGAGGGACTCAGCATTCCAGAGCCGGATCTGTTTGAATCCCGAGGATGCCAATAGTGAACCATCGCGCGACCATGCCAGTGCGTTGATGCCTTCGATATGAGCTTGTTGGGAGGCAAGAGCTGGGAAGTTCGAGGCCGACAGATTGTAGAGAATTAGAAGAGGACCATATGCAGCAGCGAGCCGTGTTCCATTGGGTGACACTGCAAGCGCCGAGGCAGGGTGGACCCCTGATGGCAGCTGACGGAGAGCGGAACGAGTGAGACTGGATGATGGGTTGGCTGCTGCGTCATCCCAGGGGATGTCAGCGGCGACCCATTCCGTGAGCAAATCGATTTGCCGTTTCGACAGCTGACCCTTGGGGGGCATGTGAGGATCCGCCTCGGCTGACAGGGACTTGATGAGCCGGCTTGAGGATGGGTGGGTGGTGTCGATAACGGGTCCTTCGGACGACCCTTGGCGCAAGGACTTCCTGGAAGTCAGTGAAAGTCCTGCCTTTTGTTTTTCCGGGTTGTGACATCCGAAACATTCGGTGCGGAGGAGGCTGACGGCATCCCTTGCCAGGTGAGGAGTGGCTGCGTGCATGGGTCCTGAGAACATGAGGAGCAAGACATGCACGAGGACGAGCAGGCGGTGCCCTCTTTCCGGCTGGGGATGCGTGCAGCCGGTGCTTCGCGAGCATGGTTCTGGTATCACAATTGGAGACATCAAGACGATGGCGCGACTATTCCGAAAAATGGCCTGAGTGTCTATCCTCAGCTGCCAGGAATTCCTCCCCCCGAGCAACGCCTGGGCTTGCATCGCTGTTTCGCAGAGAAGACAAAGGCGGGAAGGTTGTCCGCAGATTTCTCAGATTTCGCAGATTTCTCAGATTTCTCAGATTGGGGAGAAGACATTCAGGTGCGGAGTTCGGTGAGCAAAGCTCGGTTCGTTGTCCACCCCTGCAGGGTGCCCGGGCTACGTCCGCTTTCGGTCGCCACATCGAAGACGAGGTGAGAGGAAGACATTTTTCTCACGCAGAGTCGCAGAGTCGCGGAGACGCAGAGAGAGACCACTTTTGGAAAACGTCACTTCAGCATCGTCGCGAGGCTGCATTGATCTTTGTCTTCACTTCGACGACCTACAGCTTCGGTTTTTCAGCGGCATAGAATTTTTTGCACGATCAGAAACTCCTGGTTGGCCTATCCACATCCACGAGGGCAATGCCTCCGCACCCTCGGGGGGAGAGGAACCACGGAATACCCGGAGCACACGGAAAATGTCCTGGAGAAGGGATGCGTTCCTGGCTTCCCGCCATGTCCCCTGTTTTCAGCCCTCTGGTAAAGAGTGCCGTCGCTAATCTTTCCGCTTTGGGGACATGTCCGCCTTCGTGCCTTCGCCCGGTCGGAAGGTCGAGACTTTTTCAGATACCGACGGCGCTCAAGAGGCGGAACTC
>VHDG01000819.1 GCA_016871475.1 Verrucomicrobiota bacterium | reverse complement strand
CTTCGCCGATTCTCTCCATTCGCAAGACCTCCTTGTTTTCCATGGGGGTGGATTTCGCCGATATCAACGCAGACGGTTTCGATGACTTTGTGCTGCTGGATATGCTCCCCAGGGACCTTGCATCACGAACGAGCCGGCTCCCTGACCGATCCCCCTTGCCGCCCTCAGCGGGTGAATATGCGACGCGGTTGCAGACTGGGCGGAACACGCTTTTCATCAGCCGTCAGGATGGGACTTATGCTGAAGTGGCCAATTGGGCGGGGGTGAGTGCATCTGACTGGGCTTGGTGCCCGCTCTTCCTCGATGTGGATCTGGATGCGCGCCCTGATCTGCTGGTGGGCAACGGGAATCTTCGCGACAACCGCAATGCAGATGTTGTGGGGATGTTAAGCCGCATGCGTGTTGAGAAGAAGCTGTCAGCGGCGGGCGTGTTCGAATCTCGAAAACTCGCTCCGCCGATTCTGGTTCCCAACAACGCCTTCCGAAATCGGGGCGACGGTTCATTCGAGGAAGTTGGAGCAACCTGGGGGTTCAGCTCCAAGGCCATTGCTCATGGCATGGCTTGCGCCGATCTCGACAACGATGGTGATCTGGATGTGGTTGTGAACACTCTCAACTCCATCGGAGAGGTTTATCGCAACAACGCATCTGCCGGACGGATCCTGGTGCGGCTGAAAGGTCTTTCGCCCAACACTTCCGCCATTGGGGCGATGATCCGGGTATCGGGTGGAGGATTGCCTTCTCAACAACAGGAAATCCAGGCAGGCGGGCGTTACCTGTCATCAGACGATGCCGCCCGCTCCTTCGCAGCCTCCGGCGCGGTGATGCGCGTGGAGGTTTGGTGGCCGGGAGGACGTCGGAGTCTGGTGGAACCGGTGCCTGCTGACTGCATCCTTGAGATCGACCAGCCTGGCCCTGGAGTCGATCCGGTTCTTGCCTCCAGGCCAAACAAAGTTCTCACAGCGGATCCGTTCTTCGACGATGTGAGCCAGATCGTGTCGTTTCGCCATCAGGACCGCGACTTCGATGACTTCGCGCGGCAGCCTTTGCAGCCATGGAAACTATCACAACTGGGCCCGGGGGTTTCCTGGTGGGACGCCAATGGAGATGGGTTTGATGACTTGATTGTGGGAAGTGGGAAAGGCGGAGTTGCGGGCATTTTGTTGAACCGCGAGGGCAAACAGTTTCTGGCATCCACGCAACACCATCGGATTCTCCAGACTGCCCGAGACCAGACGACGTTGCTGCCGCATCCGGGCATTGGCGGTGATCCTCGACTCCTTGTCGGGTTGGCATCATTCGAGGATGGGCTTGCGGTCCTGGCGTCCGTCCAATCCCTCAGCCTCTCGCAAAATCGAGTGTACGATGCGATTCCGGGCGGAGCGTCGAGCTTGGGGCCGCTGGCCTTGGCTGATGTGGACCTCGATGGGGATCTCGACTTGTTTGCCGGTGGGCGAGTGATCCCGGGTCGATATCCTTCAGCGGCTTCGTCGCGGCTGTTCCGATTCCAGGAAGGAAGATTTGTCGAAGATCCGATTGCCGGCGAACGGCTTCAAACTCTGGGTCTTGTTTCCGACGCCGTCTTCAGCGATCTGGACGGAGATGGTGATCCCGATCTGGTTGTTGCTTGCGAGTGGGGGGCGGTGAGGGTGTTGCTGAATGACCAGTCGAAGTGGCGCGACGTGACAGATGCCTGGGGGCTTGGAGGTTTCGTTGGCTTGTGGAACGGCGTGACGACGGGAGACTTCGATGGGGATGGTCGGCTGGATATTGCGGCTTCCAATTGGGGGATGAACACACATTACTCCGCTCACACTAGCACCAATCATCCGGTTCAACTCGTCTGGGGCGAATGGTCGGGCAACGGAATGGACGTGCTCGAGACCGAGTGGGATGCCGATCGTGGTCACTACGCGCCCATGCGAGGCCTCGACGTGGTGTCGCGCTCACTGCCGTTCGTTCGTGATGCGGCCTCCTCCCACAGAGCTTACGCGTCCACTTCTGTGGAGATGCTGCTGGGGGAGAGGTTTCAAGCGGCGCAGACCTCGAAAGCTTCCTGGCTTCGTTCCGCTGTTTTTCTGAATCGCGGCGATCGTTTTGAAGTTCGTTCGTTGGGAGGGAGTGCGGATTGGAGCCCCTCTTATGGGATCTGCGTCGGGGATTTTGATGGAGACGGAAGGCAGGACTTGTTCCTGAGCCAGAACTTTTCGGGAGTGCCGACCGATCAGGTGCGGTTGGATTCGGGTTGTGGGGTATGGATGCGAGGGCAGGGCGG
>VHDG01000818.1 GCA_016871475.1 Verrucomicrobiota bacterium | reverse complement strand
CAGCTTCCTCATCCCGACACCCCGCGCGACAAACAATCCCGCCTCACCGCCCGTCACCCTCTTCATCAATGAGTGGATGGCCGACAACACTCGCACGCTGGCGGACCCGGTTGACGGGCAGTTGGACGATTGGTTCGAGATCTACAACCCAGGCCAGGATCCCGTGGACATCGGCGACTACTATCTCAGTGACACGCTCAGCAATTCCAATCACTGGAAGATCCCCGACGGCACACGCGTGCCGGGAAGAGGCTACCTGCTCGTGTGGGCAGACAATGAGCCCTCCCAAAACGATCCTCCGCAACCCGATCTGCATGCGGGCTTTTCCCTCTCCCGTTCCGGTGACTCCATCGCACTGTTTTCACCCGATGGTGTTCTGGTGGACGGCGTGACCTTCCTGGCTCAGACAGCCGATGTCAGCCAGGGACGCTTTCCCGACGGGAGCGCATCCATCGTCTCCATGACCAACAGCACTCCCCGGAGCGCCAATCGCGTAGCCCAGGCGAACCTGCCCCCCGTCCTTGCCGGAATCGGAAACCGGTCGGTCGCCGAAGGCAATACTCTCAACATCCAATGCGCAGCGACAGACCCGAACACACCCGCGCAAGAGTTGACCTTCACTCTCGACGCTCCCATTCCTCCTGGAGCGTCGATCCACCCGAACACAGGCCGCCTTCTCTGGACACCGACCGAGGCGCAGGGTCCGGGAGTGTATTCGCTCACAATCCGTGTCACGGACAATGGTTCCCCCAATCTCTCCGACTCGGAGACCGTGTCCATCACCGTGCTCGAAGTGAACAACCCGCCCGTGTTGACGCCCCCCGGCAGCAAAACGGTTGAGGAAGGCGTCCGCGTAACTTCCGCGAGCGTGGCGGCGGACCCTGACGGCCCCTCCACCGTTCTTCGCTACAGCCTCGAGCCGGGATTTCCACCCGGAGCAGCCATCGATGCCGCCACAGGCCTGTTCAGCTGGACCCCAACGGAAGCCCAGGGGCCGGGAGTGTATTCAATCGGGATCCGTGTGACGGACAACGGTGATCCTGAACTGAGCGATATCAAGATTCTCACGGTGTTTGTGAACGAGGTGAACAGCGCCCCCAACCTGCTCGTGCCGGGGTCACAGTCGGTTCACCCAGGGGCAGAGCTGGTGTTCCAGATCAGCGCAACGGACGGAGATCTTCCGGCGCAAGGCATTCAGTATTCCCTGGGGGTTGATGCGCCCGTTGGAGCATCCGTGGATGTGAACACAGGCCGCTTCAGCTGGAGCGTCCCAGGCCAGGCCTCCGGCCTCTACGAGCTGACTTTCAAGGCTGAGGACACCGGAAGCCCCCGGCTATCGGACAGCCGTAAGGTGAACATCCAGGTCTCCTCGCCTTTGAGCCTCACCGTGCGAGTGGAGAACGGCAATGTCGTCCTGGAATTTGGGACGATACCCGGTTTGAGATACCGCATGGAGGAACGGGATCAGGTGAATCAAGGAGCATGGAGGCAGCTTGGCTCCACGCTGGTGGCCAGCTCAGGAACAACGACCGTCAACCTGGGTTTGCCGGGGAGCAGCCAGCGGTTTTTCAGGGTGCTCCTTGAGCCGTAACCCACTCAGCGCCCGGCAGGGCATAGGGTCTGAAGATCTCGATCGAACCTTCCTGATCGTTGTAGCAGAGCGCGCGATGCATGCCCAACGTGCCCGCCCTCGGGCTGTCAATCAGACTGGCCGAATCGTTCGCGCTCATCTGAAACAGCACACGCGTCTCAAACTCGGCGAGTATCTTCCGCGGAAGGTAGCGAGTGACGTTGTTGTAACCGTCACAGGCTGCAATCACATGAAAGCCCAAGGCTGGGCCGTCAGTAATGAGCTTCGTGAAGTTTGAAGCCGGGTTCCCACGTTCATCAGCGTCGGCGGAAAAGCTGAACTCATCGTCAGGACGCAGCTTCTTGTACTTCTGAAGGCCGTTCACGATGATCAATGTGGTTCTTCGATCCTGCCCGGGTGATTCGGCCGCGTTCTTCAATTCGTCCGCCAAACCAGCCATCAAATCAGCCAGGTCACCCTCTCGCGAGAGAACGACCTCCTGCTTCAGTGCCCCTGTGACTGCGTCCAGATAGGTTCTCTCAGGTGTGCCCGGGGACGAGCCATCGAGGAGCACGATACGGAGCCGACCCTGGGGATGCTGAGCCGCAGCTGCCAACATCGCGACAGACAGCATGGATAGGATGGCTTCATCCTTCTGCCCCACGATCAGGACGTTCTTGCCTCCAGCCGGCCTCAACACGACCTCG
>VHDG01000817.1 GCA_016871475.1 Verrucomicrobiota bacterium | reverse complement strand
CGGCGAGTGCCTGCAGACATGCTCAAGGTCTCCGAATTGATCGCACTCCGTTAACAGGATATGGCTGACCAAGCCGGAGAAAAGACACACGAAGCAACGCCAAAGCGTCTCGAGGAGGCGCTCAAGCAAGGCAACATTCCCGTCTCTCAGGAGGTTCAAACCGCTTTCGTGCTGGTCGGCTTCCTCATCGCATTCTGGTTCTCAGGAAAGGAGATGTGGCGAACCTGGACCCAATCAATGACCGGAGTTCTTGAACATCTCCATGAAGGCCAGATCACCGTGGATAGCCTCCAGTCGGACGCCCTGGCCGGAGCGGCCTGGTTCTTCAAAAGTGCCGGTCCGATGCTCTGCGCTATCGTGGCCTCCGCCCTGCTCGCAGGTGGAATCCAATCGCGATTCCAGACTTTCTCAGAAGCCCTTCGCTTTGATTGGACTCGTGTGAATCCGGCTACCGGCTTCGCACGCTTGTTCTCCTTCCGCTCCACGGCCATGGCACTGGTATCCTGCGTGAAGCTAGGGGTGATATTTTTGCTGACCTATGGGCAAGTGCTGAAAATTTTGCACGATCCGATCTTTGCCAGCGCCGTGGACCCGGCACGGATTGCCCACTTTCTCGCGGACACTCTGAGCGGAATCGTGATCCGTGTGGCGCTTGCCCTGGCGGTCATCGCAGCCGCGGACTATGGGTTTCAGTTCTGGCGACACCGACAGGAACTCCGAATGACCTGGGAGGAAGTCGAAGAGGAGCAGAAGAACACTGAAGGCAACAAGGATATCAAGGCGGCTCAACGGCGTCGCAGGCAGCGGATCAGCCATAAAAAGATGCTTCAGGACGTGCCCAAGGCGGACTTTGTGGTGACAAACCCCACCCATCTGGCGGTGGCGCTGAGGTACGACCGCAAGACCATGAAAGCGCCTGTGGTGCTGGCAAAGGGCTCCCGGCTGAACGCTCTGCGGATCAGGGAGATCGCCACCCAGCACCAGGTGCCCATCATCGAAAATAAGCCTCTTGCCCGGATGCTTTTCAGACATGCCCGCGTGGGTGGCGAAATTCCTGCTGACTTCTACGCCGCCGTCGCGGAATTGCTCGCCTATGTGTATCGCGTGAACCGATACCGATACTACACGGAGCAAAATCGCGGCTCGCAATAAACCAACATGCCCGGTGCCTCCTCCAACGTGGTGCGGTTGCTCAGACAGGCAGACCTTTGGTTCGCTTTTGGCCTGCTGGGCACCCTCATGCTCCTGATTTTTCCCGTTCCAGCAAGAGTACTCGATGTCCTCCTGGCTTTGAGCATCACTCTTTCGCTGCTCACGGTCCTGGTGATCCTCTACCTCCGGGAACCTTCGGATTTCAGCGCGTTCCCCACTCTGCTGCTCATCACGACCCTCTTCCGCCTGGGACTTAACGTAGCCTCAACACGCCTAATCCTTCTGGATGGTTACGCGGGCGATATTATCCAGTCGTTCGGAAACTTCGTCGTCGGAGGCAATTTTGTCGTCGGCCTTGTCGTGTTCCTCATCCTGGTGGTGATTAATTTTGTCGTCATCACCAAGGGCTCGGGCCGCATCGCAGAGGTCGCGGCCCGTTTCACCCTGGATGCCCTCCCTGGCAAACAGATGGCGATCGATGCCGAGCTGAATGCCGGGGTTATCGATGAGCAGGAAGCTCGGAAGCGTCGACGTCGGGTTGAACAGGAGGCGGACTTCTACGGCTCCATGGATGGTGCGAGCAAATTTGTCCGCGGCGACGCCATCGCGGCGATCTTGATCACACTCGTGAATCTGATCGGCGGTTTTGCGGTGGGTGTGGCTCAGCGCGGTTTGCCGATGGCAGACGCTCTGCGGCAGTACACGCTGCTTTCGATCGGTGATGGTCTGGTTTCGCAAATCCCTGCGTTGATCACCTCCACTGCTGCAGCCATCCTGGTTACCCGTGCTGCATCCAAGACAGACCTGGGCCACGAGATCGGGAGCCAGCTCCTATTCTCACCGCGGGCCCTGCTCTTGCTGGCAGGCATGTTGATCCTGTTGAGCCTGATACCGGGTCTGCCCATGACGCCATTTCTCTTCATGGCATTGCTCGCGGGAGGGCTGGCTTATTCCATGCAACGTTGGGGCCCATTGCTGATTGCAGCCCCTGGCGCGGAAGTTACCGGTCAAAGCCCTGCTGAGGGAGCTCAGAAACCCACAGCAGCCGGTGCTCAGACAGGAGCTCCCGGCGCAGCCGCCGCGAAAGTTCCGGGAGCTGCCGAGAAGCTGGAAAGCCTGCTGAGCC
>VHDG01000816.1 GCA_016871475.1 Verrucomicrobiota bacterium | reverse complement strand
TGGACGATCTCGCGACCGCGTCCGCGCTCGAACCCCGAAGGGCCATTCTCAGAAGCTATCTGGGAAAGGGTTTCGACGCTGCCAACGAGCCGGTCCTTGCACGGGAGGAACTGGACCTGGCCCGGACATTGGACCCGGAGGATCCCACCAGCTGGTTTTACTCAGGCCTCATCGCCCATCGACAGGGGCGCATCAACGAGGCCATCCGGAGTATTGAGAAATCTGTCCAGCTTAACGATCATCGCCGGGTGTATCGTTCCCGCCTGCTTCTGGATCAGGACCTCGCCGTTCGGAATGCAAACGTGGCTCGGGTCTATCGGGACGCCGGCCTTGATGAGGTGGCTGAGCGCGCGGCAGCCCGCTCCGTGCTGGAGGATCATGCAAATCATTCCTTCCACCTGTTTCTGTCCGAGAGCCTGAACTCTCAGATCCAACGTGGATGGTCAGGTCTTCGATACGAGACTGCGGTGTTTAGCGAGCTCCTTGTGGCGAACCTTCTTTCGCCTCCAGGCTCAAGTCTGATGCCTCGGAACTTCTCGGAGCTGGAATATTCGAGGCTGTTCGAGCGTGACGGACTTAGTGGGCTCTCGCTCACGGAGTATCAAAGTGATGGAAGCTGGCTCAGTTTGGTTCCATGTCCCGCATCAGCTACTCCCTCGACGTGAGCTATCTCGACCGGGCGGGCAATCGTGCGAATCATGATCTCCAGGTTCTGGGGACGGCTGCGGCGGTGAAGACTCGGGTTGGTGAGAAGGATGCACTCTATCTGCAGTTCATCCGATCCGAGCAGGAGAGCGGGGATGTTCGTCAGCTCTACGATCCTGCCACTTCAAACAGCGGTCTGCGGATCGAGAGCGACCAGCCTGTGGACTTGATTGCAGGCTGGACCCGGGAGTGGAGCGAGGAATCGCGGATCCTCGCCGTGTTTGGCAGACTTGATGCCACGCAGCGCACGGTCGATCCCAACGCCAACGTGCTCACCGTGTTCGAGGCCAACGGGGTGCCGACCGCGGTCGCTCCGGCTGGTTTTGGATCTCGCCGGTTTCAGTCCTTCCTGGATGAGCGATTCCTCGTCTGGTCGGGCGAGGTTCAACAACTTTGGGAGAACGAGTCCCACTCGGTGGTGGCGGGTCTGAGGCATCAACAGGGCGACTTCGAATCCGATAGCCAGCTGACCAAGTTCCCTGGCCAGCTGGTGACCTACCCGTCCGGACTCGTATCCGTCAGCCCAGGCATGAGTCGTACCACCGGCTACCTTTATGAGAACTGGACTCTTCATCCCAGTCTCAAGCTCCTCGGCGGTATTGCCTATGATGTCCTGACGCATCCGGAGAACACCCAGCTTCCACCTCTGCAGGAGCACGAGTGGCGACGGCGGCTGTTCTCTCCGAAAGCCGGAGTGGTCTGGACCCCGGACGAGAACTGGATGTTTCGCGGCGCGTACTCCCGATCGATGAGCGGACTCTCCTTCGACAACAGTCTTCGCCTCGAGCCGGTGCATTTCGCCGGTTTTGTCCAAGTCTATCGAAGCCTGATCCCCGAGTCGATTGCCGGGGGTGTCGCCGGGGCTCAATTCGATCTTTGGAACCTCGACATCCAGTACTCACCCCGGACGGGTACCTGGTTGATGGCTCGCGCAGAAAGGTTGTAGTCCACGGGGGATCGAGCTCAGGGCGTCTTCAAAGTCGATGCCATCAATGATCCGGCGAACGGTTTCGCTTCATCCAGCCCCGAGAGCCTTGATTTTGTGGAGGAAGCGATCCGGGTGAATCTGGGTCAGCTGTTGGGACGTCATCTCGCTTTGAACTCGGGCTATCGAATCTCTCAAGCCTCCTTGCTCCGCGAGCTGCCCGGCATCCCAACCTCCGTTTACGCCCAGGCGAGAGGTTATTCCGAGGTGCTGATGCACCAGCTGCACACAGGTCTGCATTGGAACCATCCCTCCGGGTTCCACTTCGAGGCCTATTCCCGGTGGATTCGTCAACAGAATCGAGCAGACGACTCCGCGCTCCAGGGCGATGACTTCTGGCAGTTCGACCTGTCCGCAGGGTGGCGTTTTTGGCGTCGGCACGCAGACCTGGCGGCGGGGGTGCTCAACCTTGCAGATCAGGATTACCGACTCAATCCACTGGCCTTGCATCGCGAACTGCCGCGTGAGCGGACATTTTTCGTCTCAATGCGGCTGAGCTTCTGACCATGAACAGAACGCCCACTCTGCTTTGGAACGTCCGGAAGGCTGTGGCTCTGTCCTGTCTGGCGGGGCTGGCGTTTCTCATCCTG
>VHDG01000815.1 GCA_016871475.1 Verrucomicrobiota bacterium | reverse complement strand
GATCTCCTCCTTGGCGTTGGCGAGATTCTTATAGGTTCGCGCAGAATCGCCGGCCAGATGCAGCGAGGCACATGTGGCAAAGACCACCACGCCCATGTTCGACAGGGAGCTCCAGACGGTGTAGCCGAGGAACTCGCGCAGAAAATCTTCGAAGAGGAGCTCACCCAGCCAGGAGGCGAACGGGAACAGAAGAATCGCGAGGAATCCTCCGCCAATGATCAAGGCGCCGCGTTTTCGACGAACGATGGCCAGGACCGCGACCCGGAACATCTCCACGGCCGTGGAAAACAGGACCAATGCCGAGGCCAATACGGAAAAGCCGGCGATGAAGAAGCCCGCTTCCGCACCACCCTGGGAGCGACTCCCTCAATCATCCCGAGGTGCTTCTGAGTCAGCATCACGCCCAACCCGCCGATCAAACCCAGGACGCCGAACACCCAGAAGACCCGAGGCAGCCGGAGTCCGAACAGGGAGTTCACGGTGCTCACGAGCAGAATGGGAACAAAATTCGCAACGGTGACGGAGTTTGCATCTGTCCCCAATCGCAGAACGGTCATCCAGGCGGCGAAATAGAGGTTGCTGCGGATCTTGGGGAAGAACCCCCACAGCAGAAGGTGGAACACCGCGAAAGGGATCAGCAGGCCGCCGAAGAGGTAGGCCATCGCCCGGCTGCGCTTTTCGTAAACCGGCTGGAGCGAATCGGGCATCGGCAGTTCATTCAGGACGAACTTCGCGCTGTTGCGCACCTTGGTGTCCGGGTCAGCCAGCGCGGCGGTCAGCGCGGCGAGAATGGACAGATTCGAAACGCCCAGTTTTCCCAACCCATCCACCGCCGCCCGTCTCATCTCCAACGGCTGATCCAGGGCGAGCGCCTCGACCAGGGCCGAGACCAGGACATCCTGGTTGTCCGGAGACTCCCCCTTTGCCTGCAAATCCACATGGGCCCGCGTCCCGCCGGGCAGGGGCACAATGCCCGTTCCTGCCATCTCGCCATCCGCAACCGCCCACACCCGGGCAGACACGTTGGTGCCGGGGAGTATCAATCGAACCAATCCATCCGACTCCGCCCGACCGGTGTGGATGACCCTGCCGTTGGCCGTGACGAACATCTGGGCCCGGGAGGCCGGCCGGCCTCCATCCGCGTGTCGCACCCTGCCGGTGATCAGCGAGAACGCTGCAGCGTCGGCAGGGCTTGGGCCTGTCACCTCCACGATGGCGGCCTGCCCTTTGAGTTTCCCGTTTCGTCTTGCCGGGCTGCGGTCCTCAGCGGTGCCGTTGTCGAAGTTCCAATGCCCCAGCAACCCCGGCTCCTGGCCGGTCGGGCCTCGGAGCATGGATTCGCGGATGTCCGATTCAGACCGTTCAATGCTCCAGACGCGGACGTCATCAATCTGCCCTTCGAAATAAACCTGCTGGCTGCGGGAGCTGCTGGAGTGGCCGATGAAATTGTCTTTCCTACCGATGCCTGTCAGGTCGCCAGCATAAGCATTGGTGGCCACGAGCATTCCGTTGCAATACAGCCGAACGCCCCCCGGACCCGTCACCGCTGCCAGGTGAAACCATTGATTCAATCTCAGGATGTCAGGGACGGTGACCCGATGCCATTGCTTTCTCCCGTCCGTGATGAGGAACTTCAACACCGGATTGCTACCCTCGTGTCCCAGATACATCTCCTGTTGGTAGCCTCCAAAATCGAGGTAGTGAGCGTTCGCTGTCCATCGCGCGACTTTCACCCAGGCCTCGACGGTGGACTTTGTGACGCCGGCAAAAAGATCCGGCGGAAGCTCCACATGGCTGTCGATGCCATCCAGATCAAGGGCACGGTTGGGCGAGGACGCCGGCTGGGCGTGAAGGAAGGGTGCGGAACACCAGAGGAACGAAAAGGTCAGCCATGCGGCGAGGTGAACGCCCCGACGTTTCCAGACGCCCTGGCGTCCTGCGCCTGGGATCGTCGACGCGCCACGCGCTCTCACGAAAGATATCATGATAGATATGACGGGTTCGCGATGGAGCTTCGGCGCAGACTGTATGAGTAAAGGGGAGCCCTTGGCCAGCCTTGCGTGCAAGGCGGTCGACGGCGCGAAGGCACCCGAGCCCAACCGTAGTCCACGACCTGTGGGTTCTCACGCGGAGACGCGGAGACGCGGAGAGGTCCACAGATCGATGGCCTGCTGGATTCCTGGGCTGCAGAGTTCACCGGAATCCGGTGAAGCTGGTTGATTGCCTTGTGAAGTTACACAGCGGGGCGGAGACAGAGATGGAGTTGCAAGTTTAGGTGGCTCGGGA
>VHDG01000814.1 GCA_016871475.1 Verrucomicrobiota bacterium | reverse complement strand
AGAAACGCACCGATCTTGCAGCCAGGGCTTCAGAACTCGAGGCGTCCGATCGCCAGAGCCATGAGACCATCCAGTCCCTCACAGCCGAGGTCGAGGACCTGCGCGGGCAACGCGAAGAGGCTGGATCAAGCCTGACCGAGAGCAAGGTGCTTGTTGCCTCGGAAGAGCAGCGATGCGCCTCTCTCAAGCACCAACAGGAACCGCTGGAGCAGCGACTCCGGGAACTTGAGCAGCTGGTTGTTTCCAGAAACAACGAGATTGGTGGCTTCGGCGTGAGAAAGAACCAGTACGAAGCTGAGATCGGGGAATCCAATCGCTTGATCATCGACCTCCAGCAGGAGCGCGACTCCGTCAATGCGCATGCCGCAGGGTTGCTCTCTGAAAAGCAGGCCCAGGAACGTGTCGTGGCCGCGAATGAGGATCAGCTTCGGGAGAAGCGCCGGGGCCTGTCGGATTATCAGCAGGAGCGAGGGTCGCTGGAGGTGGAACTCGCACAGAAGTCCATGGCGGTGCAGAACCTCCGCGAGCGGGTCCAGCAAAAATACCAGGTTGCCATCGAGGACGTGCGCAGCGAGTGCATCCGCATCACGATCGCAGACGAAGGACCGGCGCGGGTTGAGACCCTCACCCCCGAGGAGATGCAGGCCGCGGGAGCCGGAACCGATTGGGCAGCCGTGGCGGACCAGGTGGCAGCGTTGCAGAAGCGAGTGGACGAGATAGGGCCGGTGAACCTGGTGGCCATCGAAGAGTACGAGGAAACCGAGCAGCGATATCAGTTCCTCACTCAGCAGCACGATGACCTGGTGAAGGCCAAGGCCTCGCTGATGGAGGTGCTGGGCAAAATCAACGTCCAGACGCGCGAGATGTTTTCTGCCACGTTCAATCAGATCCGGGATAACTTCAGGGCCATGTTCATGGAGATCTTCGGAGGCGGGAAGGCCGACCTGATTCTGACGGATGAGAACGACGTGCTGGAAAGCGGCATCGATATCGTGGCCCGTCCTCCGGGCAAGCAGCTGCAGAGCATCTCACTGCTGTCGGGTGGCGAACAGACCATGACCGCGGTGTCCCTGCTGTTTTCGATCTACCAGGTGAAGCCGAGCCCGTTCTGTATCCTGGACGAGCTGGATGCCCCGCTGGATGAGTCGAACATCAATCGATTCATCAAGGTCCTGCAGCGTTTCCTGGATCACTCCCAGTTTGTCATCATCACTCATAACAAGCGGACCATCGGGATGGCCGACATGCTCTACGGTGTGACCATGCAGGAGCAAGGCGTGAGCCGCATCGTGAGCGTGAAGATGGCGCAAGGCAGCGAGCCCGCCGGCGGAGGACGTCCCCTGGTCCCTCCTCCGGCTGAGAAACCATCCCGTGAGGAGGGTGTCGAGGTGGCGATGGCGAAGTGACCACAGAGCGGAGTTGACAGTCGATGTTGCCAGGGCAGTCGAATCGTTGTGGCCGGAACGGGGGCGCACCCGCCGAGAAACCACGAAACCCAGGGGAGCCCGCCTTCCCCCTCCATCTCATTTCTTCCGTTGAATTCTGAGGGAGCATTCCTATGATGCCGCCCGACTTATAAACAAGACATGAACGAAACCGCGGCTGCGGCCCCTGCCTGGACTTTGGATGATGCCCGTCAGATGTACAACATCACTCGTTGGGGGGCCAAATACTTTGACATCAACGCAGCGGGTCATGTGGTGGCCACGCCTCTGCAGGAAGCAGGTGCGGCGGTGGACATCAGCGATATCGCCGAAGAAGCCAAGGCGAGGGGATTACGATTTCCGCTGCTGATCCGGTTCCAGGATATTCTCCGTCACCGCGTTGAGAGCATCAATGTGGCCTTCCGGACAGCGATCAAGGAATTCGGATATCAGGGGCAATACAGCGGAGTGTTTCCAATCAAGGTGAATCAACTCCGCGAGGTGGTTGAGGAAATTCTCGACGCGGGCAAATCATTTCAGTTCGGGCTCGAAGTGGGCAGCAAGCCGGAGTTGTTCGCTGGGCTGGCGCTTCAGGATCAGCCCGGGGGAATGATCATCTGCAATGGGTATAAGGACGAGCAGTTCATCCGGATGGCCCTGCTGGGAAACAAGCTGGGGCGTCGCGTCATCATGGTCGTGGAGAAACTGGAGGAGCTGCGCCAGATCCTGAACGTTTCCAAGCAGCTGGGGGTGGATCCCATGATCGGGATTCGCGCGCGGCTGATGAGCAAGGGCGCTGGGAAATGGGCTGAGAGCGGGGGCGAGAACGCGAAGTTTGGATTGAGCACCGCAGAGCTCCTCGATGCCA
>VHDG01000813.1 GCA_016871475.1 Verrucomicrobiota bacterium | reverse complement strand
TTCGAAATCGGAAACCGCAGCCTGCTCATGGCCTGCATCCTCTCTCTCTTCATCGGAGGCGTGGTCGCTCTACAAAGTGGCCCCCTCCTGGCAGAACGAGGCATCGCAAACGCCCTCGGAGGACTCATCGGCGTGTCTCTCGCCAAGGAACTGTCCCCGGTCATGATGGCCGTCCTCATCGCCGGTCGGATCGGATCCGCCATGGCCGCCGAAATCGGTTCCATGCGGGTGTATCAGGAGATTGACGCCCTCCGAACCATGAACATCAACCCGCTGCACTACCTCGTCCTGCCCAGGATGATCGCGATCTCCATCGCCCTCCCGCTCCTGGTTCTCTTCTCCATGCTTGTCGGCTGGATGGGAGGTGGCGCCGTCTCGGTACTCCATCACAAGATAGCCATCACAAGTCAGACCTTCTTTAGCGGGCTCCGCGATGTCGTGGATCTCAAACACATCCTCCATGGGCTCCTGAAAAGTTTTGTATTCGCGTTCATGATCGGTGCCGTCGCATGCCATCAGGGTCTTACCACCATCGGAGGGCCCCGGGGAATCGGCCGCTCGGTGACAAAAGCCGTCGTCAACTCCATCGTGCTGGTTCTCATCCTTGACTACTATCTGACGAAAATGCTCCTGACCTTCGACTATGACTGATTCGGTTCCGGCACAAAGCATCAGCGTCTCGGTCCGTGGGCTTCGAAAGTCCTACACGGGCCAACCCGTCCTCAAGGGCATCAACCTCGATGTCCAGCCAGGCGAAATCTTTGTCATCATGGGCCCCAGCGGGGGAGGCAAGAGCGTCCTGCTTCGACACATCATCGGCCTGGAACAGCCTGACGAAGGGGAAATCTTTCTCGACGGCTCTTCCATGCGGGAGACGGACGTCGCGTCACGCCGTCGCCTGGCCATGGTGTTCCAATCCGGGGCGCTGCTCAACTCCCTGACTGTTGCCGAGAACGTCGGCCTTTATCTTGCCGAACATCGCCTTCACCGCCCCGAGGAGATCGACCGGATCGTTACCGAAAAACTTGAGTTTCTGGGCTTGAAAGGTGTGAAACAGAAGCTGCCCTCCGAGCTCTCCGGCGGCATGAAGAAACGTGTGGCCATCGCCCGCGCGCTTGTCATCGATCCTCAACTCATCCTCTATGACGAACCCACGAGTGAGCTGGACCCCATCTCCACCATCACCATTGGGGAGGAGATCCTTGCCCTGAAGGATCGCATTCACGTCACCTCGTTGGTGGTCACTCACGATCGGGACCTGGCTTTCGGCGTGGCAGACCGGATCGCCATGATGAGCGAGGGCGAGATCCTGTTCATCGGAACTCCGCACGAAGTTCGATCGAGCAGCCATCCATTCATTCGCAAGTTTCTGACCGCCGAATTTAAATTCAACGCAACTGACGCGCATCCAACCATATGAAAAACACGCTCGAAACAAGACTCGGTTTGTTCTTCGCTTTCGCTCTCATCGCGGGGGTCATCCTGCTCGAACTGATCGGAGCCGGCGACTTCTTCAAGAAGGGCTACCGCGTGCACGCAAGTTTTCTCAACACCCAGGAGCTAAAGAAGGACGACGCCGTCAAGATGGCAGGTGTGGAGATCGGGAAGGTGGATGCGATCGAACTCACCAACGGTTTCGCCCGGGTGACCATGAAGATCACCTCCACCCAGGCCGCCATCAAGACCGACTCACGGGCCGCCATCAAATTCACGGGCCTCATGGGCCAGAACTATGTATCGCTGGACTTCGGGAGTTCCACCAACAGCATCCTGGCGCAGGAAGGCTCCTCCCTTCCGACCTATGAGCAACCCGATCTCAGCTCCCTGATGTCGAAGCTCGAAGGCGTGGCATCGGGCGTGGAGGGCCTCACCAAGAGTTTCAGCACTGAAAACATCAGTGGATTGCTCGGGCCGTTGACCGACTTCATGAAAAACAATTCCGAACGGATGACCGCCATCCTTTCCAACTTCCGGACCGTGAGCGACAACCTTGCACAAGGCCGTGGCACCCTTGGAAAACTGGTCTCAGACGACACTCTGTTTACCACCGCGATGAGTGCTGTTGGAAAACTGGACGGAGCAATTTCCGATGCACAGAAGCTGGTGTCTCAGGCGCAAGGGACGGTTGGTTCGATCAACGAAGGCAAAGGCACCCTGGGATTGTTATTGAAGGATGAAGCTCTCTATCGGGAAACCTCTAGCGCCATGACGAACCTCAAAGAGATCATGGAGAAGATTAACCGCGGGCAAGGTTCCGTGGGCAAGCTGGTCAACGACGAATCGTTCTTCAAAAACGT
>VHDG01000812.1 GCA_016871475.1 Verrucomicrobiota bacterium | reverse complement strand
TTGGAACATCCAGGGCTGAGTCGAGCAGCTGCGCCGCGCGTGTGCCCAATCTCGCACCCGGAACGTTGAGGGTCGATCCCGCGACGGAATAAACTGCATCCATCAGCACCTCCGCGGGGAGACGTCGGGCTGTGGCTCTCGAAAAGTTGATGCGATCATCGCTGTTCCACTCGTTGGGAATGACGGAGAGCTGATAGGCACGTGATTGGCAGATGAGTCTGAGGATGCGCCGGGCGTTGAACCCGCTTCGGACGAACTCATCGGTCAGATAATCCAGCAGCGCGGGGTTCGAGGGCGGGTTGCCCGCACGGATGTCATCCAGCGGATCAATCAGTCCCACACCCATCAGATAGCCCCAGAGGCGGTTGACGTAGCTCAGCGCGAAGTATCGGTTGTCCTCGGAAGTCATCCATGCGGCCAGTTTATCGCGACGGCTTTTCGTGCCTGACTCGGCTTTCAAACTGGCGGGGTAGGGAAAGTCTGGAGGAGTGATCTTGCCGGTTCGCTCGTGGGTTACCTCGCCTGAGTCCTTGTCCTTAACGACCTCAAACAACGGCTTGGCCCCTTCGACAGCCGTGCCTCCGATCCTTCGATCGCCGCTGACCGGATCCGTCTGGAGGTCCACCTGGGCGAAGAAGGCGGACATCTGATAATACTGATCCTGTGTCCATCTTTCGAACGGGTGGTCGTGGCACTTGTTGCAATTGAACCGGGTGGCGAGGAAGAGATGGGTGGTGTTCTCCATTGTCTCCGCGGGAGTCCTCAAGACTTTGTAATAGGCCGCAGGCGGGTTCTCGCGATTGGAGCCTGTGGCAGTGATGACCTTGCGCACAAACTCGTCGTAGGGGGTGTTGGACTCGACCTGCTTGTGGATCCAGTCCCGGAACAATTGAGCTCCTTCCTCACCTAGAAACTTTCGGTTCACCTGCAGCAGATCCGCCCATTTGTTTGCCCAGTGATCCACGAATTCACGGCTGCCGATCAGCCGGTCGATGACTTCATCGCGTTTCACACGCGTGTCGCCCTTGTCCTTCAAGAATTGCCGCACCTCTTCGGGGGTTGGCGGAAGGCCTGTGAGATCCAGGTAGACCCGGCGCAGGAATTCTGCGTCAGTGGCCAGATCGCTGGGGAGGATCTTCATGCGCTTCCATTTCTCGGCCACAAGCTCGTCCACCCGGTTGTGAGCCGGTTGATCCTTCCAGACGAAACCTTTGCGATCTCCCATCACTGTGACGGTGGTGGCGGCGTAGGCTCCTTCATACCGGGCGAGAACCGGGGCCTCGCCACGGCGGAGCGTGGTGACAAGCCCTGAAGCGTCGGCCGTCACGACATCCAGGTTCCCGCTTTCCAGAAACGCCTCAGCTGTGACATCGCGTGTGCGTCCATCGGCATAGTTCGCCACGACGCGCATCTGCTGCTTCGCTCCGATCACCTGGACCACGGGGTCCTTGGGCAGGACTTCAATCCGCGTGACCTTCGGAGATCCCAGGTTGAGGGGCCCCCCGGTGGCGATCCATTGCCGCAGGATGGAATAGTATTCGCTGCCGGCGGACGTGCGTTGGCCTCCTTCATGGGGAACAGCACCGGTGGCTTTCAGGAGCATCAGGCTGTCGTCGGGCGATGAGATGGCGACCCGGCGCGACGCATGGTCGTCTGTGAGAGCGCGGAGGTCGTAAAGGGGATCATATCCGCGAAGGGACATCTTGAAGCCGTTCTTTCCATCCTTGGCGCCGTGGCAGGTGCCTGCATTGCATCCGAGTTTGGACAGGATGGGGTTTACGTCCTGAATGAAGTCTGACTTGTAGACATCCTTTCTGGCGGAGGTGTCGATCTTGCATTCGGTGTGTTTGCCTTGCATCGAGATGCGGATGGAGCCCTTGGCCGCCTTGCCTGAAGAAAATCGACCCAAGGCATCCACGGATCCAATCCCATCGGAAACCTCATACGAGGCCATACGGGTGACATCCACATCGGAACCTCCCGCCAGTTTTGCCGTGACGACGAGCTGCACGTGTTCGTTCCGGCTGCCGAGAGAGGCTTCTGCCGGCGAGACCGACAGGGATTCAACCTGTGAATTCTCGGGCAGGGTTTCCTCCTGAGACTTGACCGGATTCGTGGCTTCACCGGTTCCGGATGCTGCGAGATCCAGGGTGGTGGTTGCTGAGCTCTCGATTTTCGGTGCGACGGAGATCTGACGAGTCAGTTTGCCGGAGGCGGCGTCGATCCAGCGCAATAATCCGTCGCTGCCCGTGGCCACCACATGGGAGCCATCCGGGGTGAACTTGACGGCGTAGATGGCGGTGTTGGT
>VHDG01000811.1 GCA_016871475.1 Verrucomicrobiota bacterium | reverse complement strand
TTCTTCTTGGCTTTCTGCAACTCGCGAATTTTTTCCTCGATGCTGCCCTTCACAATGAGGCGATAGGCATTGACGGTATTCCTCTGGCCGATGCGGTGGGTTCGATCAATGGCCTGGTTCTCAACCGCAGGATTCCACCAGGGATCGTAAAGCACGACGTAGCTGGCCGCCGTCAGGTTCAATCCGAAGCCTCCCGCTTTCAGTGAAATCAGGAACACGGCCGAACCTTTGTGATCTTGAAAATGGTCCACCAATTCCCCCCGGTTCTCGGTGTCTCCCGCCAGAAAGAAGAAAGTCCACTGGCGGCTCTGGACCTCGTCCTGGACCATTCGCAGTATTTCGACGAACTGGGAGAACACGAGCACCTTGTGCCCCTCCTGCATCAACGGTTCCAATTGATCCATCAGAGCCTCCATTTTTGCGTTGGGCGCCTTGGAGCCTGGATCCAGCAGGCGTGGGGAACAGCAGATCTGTCGGAGGCGGAGAATGGAGGTGAGGACGTGGAAGGTTTGCTTGGCGAGCTCCTTCTGCGACTTGATCCCGAGCAACACGCTCTGTGCGCGCTTGAGCTCCGCCCGGTAAAGGGTCTTTTGCTCACCTTCCAGCTCACAATACAGCTCTTCCTCAACCCGATCAGGAAGATCCTTCGCCACCTGAGACTTCGTGCGGCGCAGGAGAAAGGGCCGGACCCGGGCCGCGAGGCGTTTGCGTGCGAGCGGGTCGCCAGGAGCATCATAGTGCCTCGAAAACTGCTGTCGCGGGCCCAGCATCCCAGGCATCGCAAATGCCATCAGACTCCACAGATCCATCAAACGGTTCTCGATCGGCGTGCCGGTCAGCACCAATCGATGATCTGATTTCAACACACGTGCGATCTGGGCGGTTTGGGAGTTGGGGTTCTTGATGTATTGCCCCTCATCCAGGATCACCGCCTGCCATGAGATCCCTCCGATGCCCTCACCGGCCAATCGGAGCTGGTTGTAGTTGATGATGTGTAGATCGGCCTGGTCGAGATTGGTTCCGAGGTCCACCAGCTCCGAAGCCCGCCATGTGCGAACTCGGATTCCCGGGGAGAATTTTGAGGTCTCCTTCTGCCAGTTTTCCATCACGGATTTCGGGGCGACCACGAGGGAGGGTTTGGCCTCCTTGCCCGTTGAAGCAGCCTCTGAGCGAAGCCAGGTCAACCAGGACAGAGTCTGCAGGGTTTTGCCCAGCCCCATGTCATCAGCGAGGATTCCACCGAAGCGGTTGGATGCCAGATACGCGAGAAAGTGGAACCCCTCTGTCTGATAGGGGCGAAGCTCTGCCCGAATCGCGCCGGGTATGGGTGGGGTGACGCGTGCTTTGATCTCTCCTGCCCGCCGCTGGATCTTCTCCACCTGATCCTCATCGAGAAACCGCCTGGCGGCAGCATCTGCGAGCTGGAGCACATGGAGCCTTTGAGGCTCGGCGCTGAATTCCCGAGGAGACAACCCGAGCGCAGCCAGTTGTTGATCCTCTTCCGGCGAGATATCGAACTCGAGCCGCTTCCATCCCTTGTTCTTCAGCCGGACAAACCCGCCCTTTGCATTCAACAGAAGTTTGATCTCCTCCTTCGTCAGCGCGAGATCGGTGACTTCGATGGCCACTTTCAAATCGAACCAATCCTGCGACGATTCAGCGACATCGAGATTCACCGTGCCCACCACGTTGCCTCCCGCGAAGCACTTGAGATCTCCTTCAAGCAGCACGGTAATCTCCGGTGGCACTCTCTTCAGCCAGTCGGCAAAAATCGTTGGGAAATCCTTGCGGACCTTCATGGACAATCGCGAAACCCTGGGGTCTGGAGCCAATGCAAGCGGTGCCAGCAGGGGAGGGATCCTGTCCATGTTGGTGCGGTCCGGGGTGACAATCTCATCGTCTGGCTTTTCATCGATCAGCCATTTGAAGTTCGAGGTGCGTCTCGATTGGGATTCCCAGCCAGTCCCCGTCCAGGTCATCTTGTTCCGCCCTCCCGGCTCGCTTGCGGTCACATCAAAGCAGCAAAGTTCCGTGGCGCTGCCCGGATAAATGGGCTCGAGGTTGCAGGCGATGGTGACTTCCAGCGGTTTGACACGAACCCGGGATTGGATTTTTTCAGGTATGGGCAGCCCGAGCGCTCTGAACAGGTGCAATCCTGAAGAGCTTTCAACCACACGCGCTGGGATCGGATTGGGCGCTGCTGTGGAGAGAAGGTCTGGAGGGCACTTGGGTCCCTCGAAAACTCCTCGCTCGGTCAGGTAGAGCGGGGGGTGGCCTGGAAGAGGGAGGGGCTCCCGGGCGAGCATCTTTCCGTTG
>VHDG01000810.1 GCA_016871475.1 Verrucomicrobiota bacterium | reverse complement strand
GTCGCGGTGCTGGCTATACGCTCGCGATGGATGCTCACTCTGCCAGATTAAGCGCCCGTCAGCGGCGTTCAGGCATACGACACTGCGCCGGGCGGATGCCGAATCGGCACAGGTGAGGAAGATCCGGTCGCCCCATAACACTGGCGAGGAATGACCCGGGCTCGGGAGAGTCACCACCCAGTTGTAGTCCTTCTCCGTCCAGCGGACCGGAATGGTTTTGGCCTCGCTGATGCCCGTGCCATTGGGACCGCGAAAACGCGGCCAGTCAGCCTCACCGGCGTGCCCGATTGAGAGAAGACCGACCAAAAGCAAAAGACTGCAGGACCCTGGGTGATGACGCGTTTTTGACATGGAGTGCTTCTACTCGGTCGAACGTGTTTCGCCAAGTCGCTTCTCCGTCTATCATTCAGGATGCTCGGGCTTTGCGCGTTTGGCCTCCGTTGATCGGAGAGTGTGAGTTGTGGCGACGCTTTTGAGCTGGGAGCGCTGGCGTCTCGCCGGCACACTTCTAATGACCTCTCCAACTAGTGCGCTGAAAACAGCGGCGTATGACCACGGAAAACACGGACCACACGGAATTAAGACCCGTCCGGTGGTGCTCATTGTTCCGTGTTTTCCGTGATTCTCACTCTTGTGCAGATCTTTTCTGTTTCGACGGAATAAGGCTCAGACTCACGCTGACAATTTGGGTTTTCATGGTTGAGAGATGAGGGCCGCTCCAGCTACTCGATCGCGCAGTGAATGGCCCAGAGATGCCGCTCGCGATTCATGCGGTTGTTCGTCTTGATCAGGAGTTGGTTGTCGCCCTTGTTGAGCGTGACGGGAATCTTAACGACGTCGAATTCCTCGGCGTGATCCAGCGCTGCCACCTGCTGCCCGTTGAGGTAAACAATCGCCCAGTTGTCCAGGCCGAGACGAAGATTCACGCGGCGTTTAGATGTGCTGTTGACGGTGCCGCGGACGTAGACCGACTGATCCGTGCGCGGATAGGGGTAACGCGTCTGATACACGCCCTCAAGCCGGATCCAGCCGTATTTGGGAATCAGATTGTGGACCGTGAGCTCCTTCGCCCCGACGGTGACTTTGTCCGACCAGTTTGCTTGCGACAGTTGGCGCACCAGATCGTCCGCAGGTCTCTTGAACGCTTCCATGTCCTTGCCGTCTGGGAACGGCCCGACGACCTGCCAATCCTGGGGCGCCACGAGCGGCGGTGCCTTCGATCCGGTCACTTTGTAGAAGTAGGAGACGGCCTCGTAGTCATCGGGCCGCGCGGCGGACGTGAAAATCAGCGAGGAGCGGAAGAGGACCGGGTCCGGGCCAAAGAAACGGTAAAAGACACCATCCTGATCGACGCGCCCGCGGTTATCGCGGTAAGGGCAGCCGACCCAGGGGGTTTGATACTGGTTGAAACCCCAGGAGAAGCCGAAGTCGTCTTCGACATTATGTCCGCAGATCACATGGGGATCCGTCTGACCATCGATGAGCATCCGCGTGCCGCCATTGTGAAACACCATGTCGGTGCGATCCCGCTGGCGCCAGCCCATGATGTAGCCGGCGAGGAAACCGGTGCCCTCGGCCTCGGCGATTGGAAACGGCTCCGTGGGCCTGCCCGGCCGGGCGATGTTGCGCTGCGCATGGAAGCGAAGCGGCGTCAGCTTCACGTCGTCCCGATACTGCTGCCAGTCAATCATGCCTCCGCCGTCTTTCGCGGAGTCCGCATGGAGCACGATGCGACAGCCCTTCGAAAACGGAATTGGCAGGTAAATATTCCATCCAGGCGACGCGTTGGTCGGGATGCGAACATCGTTGGTCACCGTGAAATTGGGGAAGTTCATCAGGCCCGCGCTGTTGATGGAGTAGTCCTCGAAACTCAACAGCGCGCCGAAGAACGAGCGAAACGGCATGCGGACCTGAGGTTCGGTCGCGCCATCCACCGTGATCTCGATCGACAGGTCCTGAATGTCCTTCTCTCCAAACACGAACCACATGTGGCGCACGCAGCCCGCCCCGGTGGCATTGAAAATCTCGAGCGGTTGGGCTGCCGTCAGGCGCGCGTTCACCGTGGTGCGTCGGGCGCGAAAGTTCGTCGGCAGTTGCAACAACGGCACGGCCGGATCGGCGTAGGTGGCTGGAAACGCCTCGATCGATTGCGCGTGGACGGTAGAGGACGAGAAGCAACTCATCACCAAGGCCAAAACGCCGAAGCCCAGTTGCAGATGGAGAAGCGGTTTTGAGCAGGTCATTCGCGTTCCTTCAATTGGGTCGGTGCGGCTTTGGCCGATGGCGATCGAAAAAGCGCCAGATGGTTTCTGCTGT
>VHDG01000809.1 GCA_016871475.1 Verrucomicrobiota bacterium | reverse complement strand
AGCGTCCCGGGTCCCCTGGAGCATCGTCAAAGGTCTCCGTAAATGCACGGGTGACGGTGGTGGACTGGAGCCCTGCATTTTCAATGCTGGAGATCAACCCCGCTTAACTCTGGCTGAGGGCAATGCAAGCCCCGGTGCTTGAGAATGCGGGTTTTCAGGGCGGGTGCAGGACCAGGAATTCCTGGCCTGCACCCTTTACCCATATATTCCGCAGTCTGGCTATTGGTCCAATGCGAGTCTCGGTTGTGTCGAGCTCAGCGCAGAACACACGCCGCGGCTTACAGCTTCCAACCGGGCCGGTATTCTGTCCTTAGATGGGCGTCCGCTGCGGAGTTGTTCTTGAACCGCATGGCTGCGTCATCCCATTTGAGGGTCTGGCCGGGAAACCGCAGGGCGATGAGTCCCAACAGGCCCACTTGAGTCAGCGCACCTCCATAACCGAAATGGGAGCCCGCAGCTCGTCCGGTCCGAATCGCTTCGATCCAGTCCCATGTGTGTCCCTTGACGCGCTCGATCTTCTCAGCCGGCGCGTTCTTTCCTGAATGCTGCTCCATCAGACTCTCGGGCAGCAGGTGGCAACCCGAGCCTCCATGCGATCCGTGGACAATCATGCCTTTCTCACCGAATAGAATGGCGCCTGTGCCCGGAACTTTCTCGTCGGCCGGAAAGTCCTTGGGCGTGGGAATCGTGGTGTTCCCGTCATGCCAGACCAGCTTGACCGGGCCGCGCGCACCTTTGGCGGGGAACTCGAACGTGATCTTCGATCCCGACGGATAGGTGGCTCCGTGCTTTTCAAGGTCGTAATCGGTAACTTCCGCGCGAATGGAGACCGGGGCTCCAAGATCCAAAGCCCAAAATGCGGGATCAACCACATGACAAATCCAATCGCCGACCACCCCGCCGCCGAAATGCATCCAGCCGCGCCAGTTCCATGGCACCCAGAGCGGTGAGTAGGGTTTAAATGGAACGGGACCAACCCACAGATCGTAGTCCAGCGTGGCTGGCACATCGTGCTTCTCGGCCAGCTTCGGCAGGTTGGGGATCTGGCAATAGACATTCTTAAAGGCGTCACACCCCGCGTGCACGGTATGAACCTTGCCGAGGGCGCCCGCCCAAACCCACTCGCACACCCTGCGAATGGAACTGGATGAATGCCCTTGGTTGCCCAACTGGGTCACCACCTTCGAACGGGCCGCCGCTGCCATCAATTCCCGGGTTTCATGCACGGTGTGCGTCAGAGGCTTCTCACAATAAACGTGCTTCCCGCGGCGCATGGCCTCCATCGCAATCACCGCATGCGTGTGATCGGGCGTGCCAATCATCACGGCATCGATCTCCGATCCCATGCGATCCAGCATCATCCGGTAATCCTTGAAGCGACGGGCATTCGGAAACTTGGCCGTCTCTTTCGCCGCGTATTTCTCGTCGACGTCGCACACGCTCACGATGTTATGCCCCAGGCCGGCGAGTTCGCCCGCCACGGCACCGCCGCGGCTTCCGATGCCGATGGCGGCGATGTTCACCTTTTCATTGGCGGCAAGCTTCTCGGCTCCCCGCAAGGTGCCGGGGAGAATGTTGAAAAGGGCTACTCCGGCACCGGCCTGGCTCAGGAAGCTGCGGCGCGTTTGGGTCTTACGAGAGGGGTGAGTCATACAGGTTTCGAATGAATGAGTATGGTTCGCAATTGTTTCGTGAATGGCTGAACTGAGGGGATTCGACGTATTTCCCCCGTTTGGGTTTCATTCAAAATTGCACCGCGAACTCTCCCACGGGGGATGAGCGATCCCTACGGGTGTTGGACGTCAACTTGCTGGGGTTGGGGGGCACACCCTGAAGGGTGGACAACGAACTGCGCGTCCGACTTTGAGGCGTGCGGGGAGAGCCCCCAGGTTTGTTGTCCATCCTTCAGGATGCTCGGGCTTTGCCTGTTTGGCCCCCGTTGATCGGGGAGTCTGAGTTGTGCGGTGGCTGCGCATTTTAACGCGGAGCGCTCACCGTTTCCCGCGCATCCACCCGATAATTTTGCTCCTCCACTGCGGCTGCGTCTGGTAAGTAAAGCCTCCATGTTCCGTCTGTGCTCGAGCGAATCCGGTCATGCCCATGCTGCCAGCCTGGTGTTGCTGCTGTGGGTCTGCCTCCTAATGCTCCTAAGCCAACCGACAAGCGCCTCGGACGTCCACTCGGGTCCGGAAACCATCCTGTTCGAGCGACACGTCAGGCCCATCCTCAAGGCGCATTGCTTCGACTGCCATGGGGAAGGCGAGTCTGCCAAAGGAGGTTTGGACCTGAGGCTTCGGCGGCTTCTCGTGCAAGGGGGTGA
>VHDG01000808.1 GCA_016871475.1 Verrucomicrobiota bacterium | reverse complement strand
CCCCGGCCCAGGCTCCCGGGCGTCCATGTTCCTGACACCCCAGGGCCCACCCACCGCGACATCAAAGACTTACGCTTTTACGGGCGTGGCTGCGTCACGGCGAGGGCGTGGCAGCCCGCAGGACCGGCAGGATGCTCGCCCCCCTGTGGCCCGGGGTGGCATTTGGCGGGATGCAGGGGCGGTGTTACGTTCCCAGCGCCAATGAGCCGTCTGATATCCGCATTCGAACAAATCCGCCGTCACCCCCTCGACGGAACGGCCCGCCTTCTCCGGGGCAATCTGTGCCATCGAAGCGGTTGTTTCCGGTTGCGGATCGATTTGAAGTCGCGGACAGCTGAGAACGCTCCCCCGGTTACAGCCATCCGTTGTGAACCTGGAAATCTGGATCGCCTGGGCCGGCTCAGGTCAGATCCTGCGAGTGGAATCCTGCCCTCCGCTTTCTTTGAGGACCGTGCGCACGGTCTGCAACGATTCTATCTGGGATTCATCGGTGAGCGGCTGGCTCACATCACCTGGCTGGCGGGACCGGGGGAGGCCACCACGGTGTCCGGATGGACTCCCGGACCGGGTGCGCTGGAATTTCGGGATGTGTGCACGCTTCCCCATGCCCGGCGAAAGGGAGTCATTGCACAAGTGGCCTGTCACATCCTCGCAGACCTCGCGCGCGAGGGTTTCCACACCGCCTCCCTGCGGGCGTTCGAATCGCTTGGATTTGTCCGCGAATCAAACATCGCCACCCTTCGAATCCTCGGGTTCGACCTTCATCGGGACCGCCCGCTGATACCGATCGTCGCAACCCCGCCTGTTCCCTCCTAATGAGCGTCGTCTTAAACTCCACCCGGGTCTTGACCAGCGTCCCGCCATCGGAGTGGGACGCCTTCCTGAAGTCCATGCCGGATGGACACCACCTGCAGACCTCCCTGTGGGCGGGAGTGAAGGAGAAGGAGGGTTGGAATGCCGAGCGACTGGTCGCCGTCAACGAAGGCAGGATCGTGGTCGGCCTGCAGCTGTTTCACCAAAAAGTCCCAGGTGGGGTGCGCGTGGGCTATGTTCCGCGCGGTCCTGTGCTCCCGGAACACGACGATGCGCTGATTCAGGCGCTGATGGACCCGCTACTCCAGACCTCTGGAAACCTCCACATTGGCTATCTGGCAGTCCAGCCACCAAAGGCAGGAGCGGAGTTCGAGGAGGCCCTGAGACAGAGGGGATTCCTCACATCCCCGACGGATAGCGCACCGACCGCGACAATTCTCATCGACGTCCAGCAGCCGGACGACGCTCTTCTGGGCGCGATGCGGAAGAGTGTGAGAAGGTCCGTGAGGAGGGGGCTTGAAAGCGGCCTGCAGGTCCGCGTGGCGGGGAGGACGGACCTGCCTGCGTTCCACGCGCTGATGCAAGGAACTGCGGAGCGGCAGGGATTCACAACGTGGACGCTGGAGCATCTGCAGACTGTGTGGCAGCAGTTCGCAGTCTCGGACGACATCGTGCTCCTCCTGGCCGAGAAGGACGGCGTTCCGGTGGCAGGCGAGCTGGAAATCACTTTTGGAGACACGCTGATTTCGAAACGCTCGGGATGGTCGGGCGAGTTCGCGAAAGATCATCCGAATGAGCTCCTGATATGGCGCGCGCTTCAGTGGGCGCGGGAACGCGGGCTCAAGTACTACGACATGGAGGGCTTCGACCGGAAGCTGGCGCTGGACATCCAGGCCGGAAAGGAAATACCCGAGGAGGATCGAGGAAACCACCACTGGTTCAAGTTCGGGTTCGGAGGCCAGGTCGTGGTGCTTCCGCAGAATTACGAGCTGGTGCGACTGCCCGTCCTCGGCTGGGCTCACCGCAGCCTCTGGGGGCGATTCCTCACGCTGGAGACGCGCCGCAAGCTCATGAAACGCGGCCACGAGCTGATACGGCCCAGCGGGGCCCTGGGACTCATACCCACCAGGATCAACCGGCTCTGTGGGAGGATCAGATTATTTGAAAGCCCCCCCCAATCCCAACCTTCACGCCGGTGATCCACCCTCTCCGGCCCTTGGGCACTGGTTCGCACGCAACACGAAACTCCCTTTCCAAGGTAAGTGGCCAAATGCCAGGCCGGGCATCGCTCCAAAAAAAGTCGTCATCCGACTCCCGATGCCGTGGCGTTGAATTGGTTCACGGGAGATTGAACGCGGCCGCAATTCCTGGGAAGAATCCCGCATGACCACCAGCCGAAACCCGATGTCGAGCGCGGCGGCATCCGTTCGTGATCCAAAATCAACGGATTCCGTAGACTTCGAACCCTTCAGAGAAGATCGCCCCGGCACGTCCGGACCCAGCCTCGCGTTCCGGAGC
>VHDG01000807.1 GCA_016871475.1 Verrucomicrobiota bacterium | reverse complement strand
CGTTCCGAGGATCTGCTCAACTGGACCGGGTTTGCGACGGAAGTGAACTTGGGAGGGATCATCATTCTCTCTGACGATGTCGATGCTCCCTCAGGGCGGCGTTTCTACCGCACGCTGAGGAGGTAGGCACTCAAGCCCGGTTTGCGACAGGCGAGCTTCGGGGAGGTGTGGCCCGAGCGGGTCTCCGTTCGCTCGAAAAACATGATCCTCTGGGACCCCTGCGGAATCGGGAAACAGAGCCTGGTGTCTCTGTTTCTACCCCCTGCCATCCACCGAAACCTAAACGGTGTCGTCATCAAGGAACCTTAGGGCAAGCACAGACAGATCGTCATCAAATCCGCGTGGAGCCAGGATGTTCCTGGCTCGGGCAACACAACCTGCGGGGGTGAAGCTCGAGGGGGGAAGTTGGGTTAGAATCCAGGCGCGGAAGTCCATCAATGACTCGGTGCGGCCTGAGTGCGTTTCAAGCTCGTAGGCGCCATCGCTATAGATCACCACCTGAGCTCCTCTGGGGATCGAAGTCGATTGCTCTGTGAAGGTGGCCTCACCAAAACACCCGACGGGAGGTGCGGCCGTGCGTAGATCCAGGACAGTCCCGGGGCCGAGCAGAAACCCTGGCGGATGGCCGGCGCTGGCGTAGCGGAGCTGCCGGGAGGGCTTGTGGAACACTCCGTACCAGGCTGTGAAGTATTGATTGTTGTGCGCTTCCATGGGGAAGGCTTTGTTGAGCCCCGTGAGCACTTGTGCCGGACTACGGGGGTCCACTCCCGGAAGAGATTGGGATCGGAGCAGGTTCACTGCGGAGACGGAGAGCAGGGCGGCTCCTATGCCGTGGCCTGAGACGTCCAACAGATAGAAAGCGAAATGGGTTTCATCAATCCAGTGATATCCAAATGCATCGCCTCCAAGCTGTGCGGAAGGATGAAACTCCCATTGGGTTTCGATGGAACCATGCAATGGAGGTGGCATGAGCGATCGCGCGTAGGCGGCGGCTTCTGCCAGTTCCGACGCAAGCCTCGCCTGGCTCGCCACCAAGGCTTGGTGGGTTCGTCGCTCCTGATCTCTAAGCCGGTTCTTCTCGAGGCAGGCAGAGACCCTTGCCCGGAGCAGCACTGGGTCAAAAGGTTTGATCAGGTAATCTTCCGCGCCGGCTTCGATGCACCGGGCGATCCATTCCTGGCGATCAAAACCCGACACCATGATCATCGCCGCTGAGGCCAGAGTCGCATCTGACTTTGCGCTTGCCAGGACTTCGTAGCCGTCGATGTCTGGCATTTCGATGTCCAGCAGCACCAGGTCTGGCAGGGACATTCGCATGGCGTCGAGTGCACCGAGGCCAGTGGATGCTTCGAGGACTTCGTGCCCTTCCCGCTGGAGGCGGCGACGGAGGAGATCTCGATTGCCCGGGTCGTCATCCACCACCAGAATCTTGCCCGGAGCGGCTCTTTGGCCGGGTTTTGCGGGCGTTGTCGCCGGAGGCGGTGGGGCCAGGGAGGGCTGCGGCTCCTCGGTTTTGTTTTTGGATGAGACGAGGGTTGTCAGGGGAATCAACTCCCGCTCCATCAACGCCAGCCAGGCCTTGGCTGCGGCATGAATGCGATCCAGATCCTGTTGAGCCTCGACCAGGTTGCCTTCCTCAGATCTCTCCTGAATCAGCTCCGAGTAACCAATGATGTGATTGATGGGGGTGCGGAGATCGTGCAGGAGCTTCATCGCATCCGGCGGCGTCGCGGACATCTTTTCCTCGTCCAGGTATTCCTGGATTAGATCCAGAAGCCGGCGTCCGCTCCTGCGGATTTTCTCCAGGTCGGCGCCCACACGTTCGGCGATGGCGGGATCCTCCAGGAGCATCTCAGCGTAGCCCAGGATGTGGTTGAGCGGAGTGCGTAGATCGTGTCGAACCTTCGCCAAGTGCTGGCGTTGCGCAGGTGTGAACATAGTCAGGTCCCGAGCCGGTCTGTCGTCGCAGCTGCCACGGCAGGCTGTTGTGAAGGGGGCTGCAGGCTGGCCGCAACGCGGACCAGGAAAGATGACCCTTCGCCAGGGGTGCTGGCTGCCACGATATCGCCCTGGAGAATCGCAGCCAGCTTCCGGCAGATGGTGAGCCCCAGGCCGGTGCCGCCATATTTCTTTGCGATGGCAACGTCTGCCTGAGTGAAAGGTTGAAAGAGATTTGAGAGTTGTTCGGGGGTCATCCCGATGCCGGTGTCAGTGACCTGAAACCAGATGGCTTCCGGTCGGGAATCCGGCGTCTTTGAAACTCGCTGAGATTCAGCAAGCAGATCCAGGCGGGTATCTGCTGGGGGCATGGGGCCGGGGCTCCAAGGGAAT
>VHDG01000806.1 GCA_016871475.1 Verrucomicrobiota bacterium | reverse complement strand
ACTCACCGATCGCCCCCTTCATCACCAAGGGATACTTCACGCTGTATCTCTACCAGGATTTCGACCGAGGCGCGCCGGAGAATCCTTACAAGATCTATTACGACAATGCCGTGGTGTTCGCCCCACCCGTTGCGGCCAATACGCCTCCTGTCATCACCGACATCACCCCGGAAAACCTCGCCAATTTCCAATCTGCTTCCGTGGATTTGGGTTTCACTGTGGAGGATGACCAGCCCTTGGATAACTCGAAACTCAAGATTGTTTTGGACGGTGTCAGCTATACCACAGCCAATGGATTGTCGGTCACGGCGAATGGATCCAAGAAGCAAGTGCGGCTCGCCGGAAAGCTGGTCGGCAACGGGAATTACAGTGCTGTGATGTCCGCCACCGACAGCAACGGTGAGACAACGAGCAAGACCGTTTTCTTTGATACCTTCGTGGTCGACAGCCCTGTGATCGAGGTGGAGGATTACAATTTCGACGGCGGCATGTTCATCGACAACCCGATGCTGCTGCCGGAGGGCCAGGGACCCGATGCTTCCGGATACAGCCTTCAGACCGGCGTGAAAGGGGTGGACTATTCGGATACCCGAGGCAGCCCCAACGGCACGAACACCCGATATCGTCCCCAAGACTCCGTGCGCATGCTGCGTAGCCTGGACCGTCAGAGGCAGAAGTATGCGGATGCAGGTGGGGCTGAAGCCTCGATTTATGACTACGTGGTCGGGGATATCGTAGGTGGCGAGTGGTTGCAATACACCCGCACGTTTGCCTCCGGGGCTTACGAGGTTTATTTGCGAGAATCGATTGCGAACATGGCGACCGCCGACAGCGTGCTTGAGCTTGTTACGGGCGATCCCACTCAGCCCGATGCGTCGGTGGAAACGCTCGGAACTTTTCTCGGACTTCGCACGGGGTTTGAGTTTAGGAACTTTCCTCTGACCGACGGTGGGGGGCAGGCAAGAGTGCGTTTGAATCTTGAAGGGGTGACAACATTGCGGTTGCGCCAGACCACAGGTGACCTGGCTGATGCTGCCCGCTATCTTAATTACCTGGTGTTCCTGAGAGTGGGCGACAAGGAAGTCCGAAGGGCTGTGATCGCTTCCGTCACTCCAGCTCCGGATTCCACGGTCAACACCGTCTCCCCCGAGATTCGTGTCCGCATTCAGAACGCTGATACCACCGCCAACCCCGCCAGCATCCGGCTCACGGTCAATGGCCAGAACGTTGCCCCCGTCATTGAATCTGACGGCAGCGGGGTTTCGGTGCGCTATCTCATGGCTCTGTTGCCCGCGCCTGGGGCCCTGAATTCCGCATCCATCACCTTCAATGACAACCAGGGACAGCAGATCGGCACATCCTGGAACTTCACCGTGGATTATCGTCGGCTGGATCCCGCGAATCGAGCGGCCGGCATCCCGGGTGAGCGTGGATTCTCGGTGCATGTGGTCCAGGCACCCGCTGGTCAGGCTCTCGAAAACTCGCTGACCCGCGCCGAGGAACAGATCAAGCCGAACTCCAGCATTCCTCGCGCAGTGGATGTCACTGAGATCGTGCAAGTGATCAACCAGAACAAGCAGGCAGGAGGATCCGCCGGTGCGTTTCCTGATGATGCAGCCGTCCCTGGCATCGACCCAGCGGCAACTGGAAATGGGAATAATGACTTCACTGTCGAAGCCGTGGCATACCTTGACTTGCGGGCGGGTGCCTACCGTTTTGGCATGATTACTGACGACGGCTACAAACTGACCTCCGGGCGCACTCTGCATGATGCAACATTCTCGCCCTTGGAATTCCACAGTGGTGGCCCTGCCAATGAGACGGTGGAGTTCATTGTTCTCGAACCCGGTCTCTACCCCTTCCGTTTCCTGTGGTACGAGCGGGGTGGCGCTGCCCATGGCGAGTTCTTCTCCGTGGATAGGAGCGATGGCACACGAATCTTGATCAACGCGGATGCTCCGGAGGCGATCAAGGCCTACGTCGACGTCATTTCCGCTCCTATCGTTCAATCCTCCGCACAGGCAGGCGCCGGTTTTGCAGATGACCCCAGCATCATCGTGGATCCCGTGGCAAAGCAGGTGCGGATCCAGATCCAGGACGGGGCCAAGTTTGTAAAACTGGCCTGGCCGGCGGGCATATCGTTGAAGGCCGTCCGACGCGATGGCTCGGTGCTCATCGTGGACTACGAGTAAGCGGCCATCTGATTCACTTGCGCAATCGGCGGCTTGGGGTCTCTCAAAGGTTGGTCCGAGGGATCCCAAGGGGCGGCAGCGACGTGTGGCTCGTCGAGTTCCACGCAAACCGTAACCGTCCTGAATCCGCGAGACAGTCGA
>VHDG01000805.1 GCA_016871475.1 Verrucomicrobiota bacterium | reverse complement strand
CTAGGGGCAGGCCTGCCGTCGGTTGCTTGGTTGTCGAACGCTCAACCAACTCCGCGTCTGAGTGTCTTCTTCCCAATATGTGAAATCGGCGAAATCTGCGGATAACCTTCCCGGCCTTTGTCTTCTCTGCGAATCAAGGCTGAACTCCCCGACGTTGTTCGTTGCTTACCGTCCTAATGACCTGTCCCACCATTATTCCCTACTCGGGCGGTTTTCTGTCCGTGTCTTCCGTCTGTTCCGTGGTTCTCCTGAAGGATGGACAACGAACCTGAGACGCAGTTGGTCCCGAAGCCTGAATGTCATCGGCGAAACCAGGACTTGAAACCTTTGTCGCTTTCCCCTGGCCGGTGAATGGCAAACAGCAGATTTGTCCGCGCAGCTTCCAATGCCATTCGAAATTCGAAGTAGGTGGGGAAACGCTCAGCGGGCGACTTCGCCATGGCCTGCGCCAGGGCATCGCTGGTGGCTTGGGTCAAATCTGTCCGGACCTGGATGGGTGGAGTGAGGGGTGTGTGAACGTGAGCGGCAACGATCTCCTCAATGGTCTCCGCCTCGAACGGGACATGGCCTGTCAGGGCATGGTAAAGAGTGCCACCCAGGCTGTACATGTCCGAATGGAACGTCTCTGCCTCCCGCTTCACTTTCTCGGGTGCGATGTAATAAGGCGTGCCCCAGACCGCGCCCTCAAATCCCGGGTCAGCCTCTGCGTTGCGAGCGAGCCCGAAGTCGACAAGCTTGGGTTCCCCTTCCGCGTTGTAGAGAATGTTCCCAGGCTTGATGTCGCGATGCAGGAACCTCTTCTTCAGCGCCGAATCAAGCGCCGAACAGATCGCGATGCCCACGTCGAGCACGTGCACCTCATCCACCATCTTCTCCTTCTCGATTCTTGAATCGAGACTTCCGTGGTCCGCCAGCTCCATGACCAGGAATGGACGGTCCTCGAAATGATCGAAGGTATAGACGTGAATGATGTTCTGGTGGTTGAGAGCCGCGCCCGCACGTGCTTCCCGGTAGAAGCTCTGAACCACATCAGGATCGTCGGCCACTTCCCGTTTCATCAACTTGACCGCCACGACCCGTTCCAGATTGAGATCCTTGGATCGATAAACGGTCCCCATGCCGCCGGAGGCCACGACCTCTGAGAGTTCATAGTGACGGATCTTGGTGGGAAGGATCACGGGGTGACCGCACTTGCTGCACGGGATGGGCTCCAGAGCGGGCAGGTCTGCCGGGATCCAATTGCTGGAGGTGCAGGCGCCACAGATGGCGCGTCTGAGTTGTTTGCGAGCTTCGGACATGTTCGCTGGCGGGGTTAATGTACGCGGGATTCTCCTGAGGACAAGTTTGGGGATTGTCTTTTTCAATGCTTATCGGTGTCATGCCGTGGAACTTGATCTGACGCAGGAACATGAATAATCAATGAAGCCCGATACTGATTCTCAACAAGCCCCTGACGGCGCCCGGAGGGATTTCATGAAGGCCTGTGCGGCTGCAGCCCTGGGTGGAGCGGCCACAGTGCCTCCCATCGCGGCCGGGCTATTCTTCCTCAGCGACCCCGTACGTCGGTCTGCCGGCGGGTCTGCAGGGTTTGTGCGTGTCACCTCACTGGCCGCGTTGCCTGACGATGGCCAGCCGCGAAAGTTTGCGGTCATCTCTGATCGATCCGATGCCTGGAATCGCTTCCCCAATACGCCGATCGGCGCCATCTACCTCCGCAAAACCGGACCGGCCAAGGTTGAAGCCTTGAATATCATCTGCCCGCACGCAGGTTGCGCCGTGGATTTCCGGCCTTCGGAGGGTGCCTATCATTGTCCCTGCCACAACAGCACCTTCGCCCTCAACGGCGCCATCGCCAACGCCAACAGCCCCAGCGCAAGACCCTTGGACTCCCTGGAGGTCGAGATCCGCAACGGCCTCGAAGTCTGGGTCAAGTTCATGAACTTCCACGCCGGTAAAGCCGAGAAAATCCCTGTCGTATGAGAGCGCTTCTGGAATGGCTCGACCACAGGACCGGCTACAAGAAGCTCCTCCATGAGGCGCTCTACGAGAACGTCCCGGGAGGTTCCCGCTGGCGCTACGTCTGGGGAAGCGCCCTGACCTTCGCCATCTTCATCCAGTTTGTCACAGGCCTGTGTCTCTGGATGGCCTACAGCCCCAGCTCACAAACCGCCTGGGAAAGCGTTTACTACATCCAGCACGAGATGACCGGCGGATGGCTGCTTCGCGGGATTCATCACGTGACCGCGCAATTGATGACCATCCTGCTGATGCTGCACTTCATGCAGGTGGTGATCGACGGGGCCTACAAGGCTCCACGGGAGATGAACTTCTGGA
>VHDG01000804.1 GCA_016871475.1 Verrucomicrobiota bacterium | reverse complement strand
TTCCTGAAACCCAGACCGTCCTCCAGCTGGTTGAAACCTTCAAACACTCCGGAAAACACATCGCCCTGGTCACCGACGAGTTCGGAAGCATCACCGGGCTGGTCACGCTGAACGATGTCATGGAGGCGATCGTCGGCGAGTTCCCCTCACAGGGCGAACGCGCCAAGCCTGAGGCCAAGAAGCGCGACGATGGAACCTGGCTCATTGACGCGATGATCGACCTTGAGTCCGTGGAAGTGGCCCTGCCTGGTGTGCGCTTCAAATCCGTTGCCAAGGGTGAATACCAGACTCTGGCCGGCTTTGTGGTTAAACAGCTCGGGCGTGTGCCCCACGAAGGGGAGGTGTTCGAGTTCCAGGGTTATGTCTTTGAAGTCCTGGACATGGACCGGCACCGCGTCGACAAGGTCCTCGTCATGCCCGCAAAGAAATCGTCGGAAGCCTGATTATCGCCAGCAGATCTGCCTGCAGAAGATCTTAACTGCGCTTGAGCAGCTCTTCCGCGATCTGGACTGCATTCAACGCAGCGCCCTTGAGCAGTTGATCGCCCGAGACCCAGAACGCCAGGCCGTTCTCCATGGCACAGTCCATGCGAACCCGGCCGACCTGACAGTTGTAACGTTCCGCGGCCTGCAATGGCAGCGGGTAGAGGTTCTTCGAAGGTTCATCCACGACATCCAGCCCCGGAGCCTTTCGCAGAACCGCGTAGGCCGACTCGACCGTCACAGGCTTCTCGAACTCGGCGCTCACGGCCACCGAGTGAGCTCGATACACGGGAACCCTGACGCAGGTGATGCTCGCTCTGAAGCCGGGATGATGCATGATCTTCCGCCCTTCGTTTTCGAGCTTCATCTCCTCCTTGGTGTAGCCGGAGGGGAGGAATGAATCGACATGCGGCAGCACGTTGAACGCGATCTGGTGGGGATACACTTCACGGGTCACAGGCTGACCGTTCACAACCTGGCTCACCTGGCGTTCAAGCTCCTCGATGGCCTTGGCGCCCGTGCCGGAGACGGCTTGATAGCTCGAGGCGAAAATGCGCTTCACATGAAACGCCTGATGGAGGGGATACAGCGCCATCAGGGTGATCGCCGTGGTGCAGTTCGGATTCGCAATGATGCCCTTGTGCGACAACACATCGGCCCCATTGATCTCAGGAACGACCAGCGGGACCTCGGGATCCATGCGAAAGGCGCTCGAATTATCGATGACCACGCAACCGGCCTTGGCGGCGATGGGGCCGAACTCGCGCGAGATCGATCCTCCTGCGCTGAAAAGGGCGATATCGATCCCTGCGAAGCTTGCCGGAGTGAGCTCACGAACCTCCTGCTGCCGATCCTGAAAAGCGAGTTTCTTGCCTGCGGATCGCGCCGAAGCCAGCAAAGTGAGCTTGCCGACAGGAAATTTGCGTTGCTCAAGTGTCTTGAGCATTTCAATCCCAACGGCGCCCGTGGCGCCCACAACAGCTACATGCGGTGTCCGGTTCATATCAGCATCAAAAGGCGCGCAGTGTAGTTCCAAGTTCTCCGCTGTCGATATCGGATTTTGCGTGACTGCGTCATGCCGATGGCAGGCATCTCACCTTCCTAGACTCCCGTCCATCCCCCCTGCCCTCCCCTCGTAATCGTAATCGACCCCTCACCCACCTCCGTAGGACATGTCATTAGAACCCAGGCGACAATGCCGGAGGGATCGCATGGTCACCCTGGGAGCGCTGGCATCCCTGCCGGCATCTTCCTGCTTCCTTCTCGCAACAAGCCACCTGCAAACCAGTTGCCGGCGAAGACGCCAGCGCTCCCAGGAGGCAGATGACCGTCCCAGTCTTCGTCTACTCTGCAAGCTCTCTCCCTCCGCGTCTCCGCGTCTCCGCGTGCGGAAAAGGCCTTGGTCCGATGCCGGCTACGTCCCTCCACGGAGAACGGCCAAAGCCCGTCCGGGCCTCGAATCACGCAGCTACGGGTGAGGAGTGATCACCCGCAGGTATTTGGATTGATCCTCACCCGGCAGCGCCAACCGATGAACCACATTCGTTCGTCTCGCAGCAAACGATTCCACGATGACCCACCCACCCGAGTTCAACGAGGCACGGCCCTGAATCGAATAAGTCCGGTTGGAAACAGCCTCAAACCAGAAACTCGGCCTTGAAAGCTCCCAGGTTGCCCCTAAGCGGAGCACACTCGCTGGATCCCGAGGATTGGTTCCGGCCCAGAGCTCTCCCAGATTGCTGATCGTGTCTCCATCCGGATCCAGCAGGGCGTCCTGGACGTTGCCAGAATCCAATCCGTTCTCCGTCTCCCAACCATCGGGGATACCGTCCTTGTCGTTGTCAGGCAGATAGGT
>VHDG01000803.1 GCA_016871475.1 Verrucomicrobiota bacterium | reverse complement strand
GGGGTGGAAACCTATTCCGTTCAGAGTCTAAGAATCGAGTGGGATTCCAGCTCATCCACCAACCACAATGCACAGGTTGAGCTCAGGGGAGCCGCGGCGCGCCAGCAGGTGCTTGCCTCCGCTCACTGCAGCGATGGTGTTATTCGAGACCTTTCCCGTGAGGTGCGCTGGAGCCTGAAGTCGGATGCGGTGGCAAAGGTGTCCCCTGAGGGAGTGGTGACGCCAGTCGGTGACGGTGAAACTCATCTGGTTGCAGCCCTGGAGGGCGGTTTACAGACCTCGATCCCTCTCAAGGTTTCCTCAGCCACGGTTTCCCAACCCATCAGCTTCCCCAACCAGATTGTTCCCATCTTCACGAAGCTCGGCTGCAATGCGGGTGGATGTCATGGGAAGTCGGGCGGACAAAACGGCTTCCGGCTTTCGTTGCTCGGCTTCGAGCCAACTGAAGATTACGAGTATCTGGTCAAGGAGTCGAAAGGCCGGCGTCTTTTCCCTGCGGCCCCGGATCATAGCCTGTTGCTGCAAAAAGCGGTGGGCACGCTTCCCCATGGGGGCGGCAAACGGATGGAGCAGGGCACGCGCGACTACGACCTCATCCGACGTTGGATCGCCCAGGGCATGCCTTATGGCAAGCCTGAGGACCCCGTGGTCTCATCCATCGCAGTGTTCCCTCTGGAGCGGATCATGAAGCGCGACGGTCTGCAGCAGTTGACGGTGAGGGCGTTTTACACTGATGGAAGCTGGGAGGACGTCACCAGTGGCGCGCAATATGATTCCAACGACAAGGATCTCGCCCAGGCGGACAGCCTGGGTCGGGTGAAAATCGTGGGCCGCTCGGGGGAGGTCGGAGTGATGGTCCGGTATCAGTCCAAAGCAGTGGTTTTCCGCGCGGTGGTGCCCCGGGGAGTCAACGTTGCGAATCTGCCAGCCAGCCGCAATTACATCGATGACCTGGTCTTCAAGAAACTGAAGGCGATTGGATTGCCGCCATCTGCGGTTTGCGACGACACGACGTTTTTGCGGCGCGTCACCCTGGATATTGCCGGTCGGCTTCCGAAGGCTGAGGAGGTGCGCCAGTTCGATGCAGACAAGAGTGCTGGCAAGCGGGAGGCGGTGATCGATCGGTTGTTGGACTCGCCTGATTACGCTGACTACTTCGCGAACAAGTGGGGTGCATTGTTGCGCAATCGTCGCGGGAACGAAACCCATGCCCGGGCGAACGTCGCTTTTCATGGCTGGATCCGGGACAGCTTTCACGAAAACAAGCGGTACAACCGTTTTGTGGAGGAGCTTCTCACTGCTTCCGGAGAATCATCCAAGAACCCGCCCGTGACATGGTATCGACAGGTTCGCGACACGACTGCGCAGCTGGAGGATACCGCCCAGCTGTTTCTCGGCGCGCGCATGAAGTGTGCGCAGTGTCACCATCACCCATTTGAGCGGTGGAGCCAGCAGGACTACTTCGGGTTCGGAGCCTTTTTCTCGCAGATTGGCAGGAAGGCTGGTGAGAACCCGGGCGATGAGCTGATCTTTCATCGCAAAGGCGCAGCTTCATCGACCAACAAGAAGACACAACAATCGGTGAAGCCCACTCCGCTGGGCGGTGCGGTGGCTGACATCGCTCCGGAATCAGATCCCCGTCAGGCATTGGCTGACTGGCTGAGTCAGCCGGCGAATCCCTTCTTCGCGAAGTCGCTTGTGAATCGTTACTGGAAGCACTTCTTCAGCCGGGCGTTGGTGGAGCCTGAAGATGACATCCGAGACACGAACCCGGCATCCAACCCTGAGCTCTTCGAGGCGCTTGCGCAGACTTTTGTGAAATCGGGGTTCGATCTAAAGGCGCTGGTTCGGGATATTACACGTTCAACGGCATATCAGCTCAGTTCAGTTCCCAACGAACACAATGCTGACGATAAGCAGTTTTATTCCCGGTATTATCCGAAGCGTCTTCCCGCCGAGGTGCTGCTGGACGCGATTGATGGCCTTACATCGGGTCCCACCCTCTTTCCCGGAACGCAGGAAGGTACGAGAGCGCTGCAGCTGCCCGACAACAGCTACAACACAAGCAGCTATTTCCTGACGGTCTTTGGGCGGCCTGACGCGGCGAGTTCGTGCGAATGCGAACGTTCGCAGGATGCCAGCCTTGCCCAAAGCCTACACTTGCTGAACTCCAAGGACATTCAGGCGAAGCTCACGTCAGACCAGGGCAGGGCGGCCCGGTTGGCTGAAGACTCTGGAAGATCCGATGAGGTCAAGCTTCAGGACATCTACCTGCTGGCTTACGCACGGGGCCCGAGTTCCGGAGAGGTTGAGACGGCTCATGCACATCTCGCCAAACGCCT
>VHDG01000802.1 GCA_016871475.1 Verrucomicrobiota bacterium | reverse complement strand
CAGGAGGGAACCGCCATTCCGCTTTGGAACGGTGGAGCCCCTGGAGCGCTGGGAGTCTCCAGCAACGATATTCCCACCCTGACCCCTTTCCTTCCGCAGCCCCAGGGAAGCGGCTTGCGCTCCGCGGTGGTGGTTTGTCCTGGAGGCGGCTACGGCGGGCTGGCATCACACGAGGGCCGCGACTACGCGCTCTGGCTCAACCAGCAGGGCATTGTGGCTTTCGTGCTCCGATACCGCCTGGGCAGCCAGGGATACAAACACCCCACCATGCTCCATGACGCGCTGCGAGCCATCCGATGGGTCCGCTCCACCGCCGCCTCCCACTCCGTTGATCCCTCGAGAATCGGCATCATGGGCTCGTCCGCTGGTGGACACCTCGCCTCCTCGGCGCTCACGCACTTCGATGCTGGAAAACCGAACGCGCCGGATGCCATCGATCGAGTCAGCTCCCGCCCGGATTTCGGTATCCTGTGCTACGCGGTCATCACCATGGGGATTCACACGCATCAGGGGTCCAAGAACAACCTGTTGGGCAAGGAACCTTCTGACGAGCTGGTGAGGCTGATGTCGAACGAGCTGCAGGTGACATCCAACACCCCGCCATGCTTCATCTGGCACACCTGGGAGGACAAGGTGGTGAAGGTGGAAAACGCCATGGAATTCGCAGCAGCCTTGCAGCGCAACGGAGTGCCCTTTGATCTGCACATCTACCAGAACGGCCGGCACGGAATCGGTTTGAACGACAAGCCTCCGTTCAAAAATGCACACGCATGGACAGGGGATCTGCGGTTCTGGCTGAGTGAGCGGAAGCTGCTGTAAGTCGCGGAAGATCTCATGAAAGAAGCCGCGATCCTGATCGTAATCACGGTGACAGCGGCCCTGGTGTGGTGCCTGGCTTCACCAAAGGCACGCCCCAACCAAAGAAAGTCGGCGGGACGAGAAACTCTATGGGCTGGACCGGTGGCAACCAACCCGACCCCCGAAATCCTTACTCCACGAGGCCCTGGCCGGATCGATGTGCCTCCAAAAGCCCGCGAAGTGAACTAAACAACCCCTGGGCTTCCTGCACGTCAGCCAATGCCCCGCTCGGCCGAAGGATCCCGAACCCGGGGCCATAAGCGGGCCCATTGACAACACACGCATCCGATCTGCATTCGATCAACTGCCTCCGGGCTTTCGAGAGTGCTTCCTCGCGACCCCCATCGATCTCGTATTTCCAGCCAACAATCCGAGCCCTCGGAAACCAGGATCTCAACAAAGGGAGAATCTTCTGCGTGGGCTCAAGCTCCATCATCAAGGTCCCCTCGCGAGTCGTGTGTTTCCCGGCCGTTGATTCCTGAAGCCGGCCTGCCTCATCTCTGACAAACACTTTGCCGGGCTTGAAATCACTCACGGCCGAGGCATGGAAAATCGCATCCACAGGTGAGGGCATCGACGCATGCTGTCTGAGCAGATCCGCCAGACTCTCCGTGGTGCTGAAGGCCCTGATGGACCTTAGCTCCGAGGGGGCAGGAAACACGCTTGCCTCACCGCGAAGCAGCTCCACTTCGTGGCCATGCGATTGCAGGAACAACGCGAGTTCGGTTGCCAGTCGGCCGGTGGAAAAATTAGTCAACCGACGAACCTTATCTACGGGTTCCCACGTGGGGCCTGCGGTGACAAGGCAACGCATAGGGCGGGATCGGCAGTCTTGTCTGAGAGGATGGCGTCGATCAGCTGAGTTTTCGAAGTTTGGTCACCCGGCCGGTGTCCACCCACTCTGCCACGAAGATGTTTCCCTGGGCGTCGAAGCAGGCGTCGTGAGGATGCAGGAACTTGCCTGAAACCCAGCCCTCACCCTTTGGTTCACGGCGAAGTTTCATGCCGTCCTTAAGAACCTGTGTCCGCCATTCCGGATCCTCACCCAGATGAGCAATCACTTCGTCATTCTTTCCCAACAGCGTAATCCGCGCGCTGAGATCAGGAACCAACATCAGATCCCCATGGGTGTCCATGTTCGCAGGCAGGATGAACCCGTCCTGCGTCTTGATGTGCTTGCCCTCGAGTGTGAACCACTGAAGACGTTTGTTGGCCCGGTCCGCCACGGCGATGCTGGGCTCGCGGCCGGGACGGTTGTCCAGACAGATTCCATGGGGGGTGTTGAACTCGGAATCCTTGGTCCCTACACCACCGAACATGGACAGCCATCGGCCGTGTTTGTCGTAGCGATGAATCCGGTACGACCCATATCCATCGGCAAGGAAGAAGCCCCCATCCGGGAGGAAAGCGTAGTTGGTGGGCATGAACGCATCACGTCCCCATCGCTTGGCCGGTTTCGAGTCTTCGTCCTTCGGATAGAGGTTGGACTCC
>VHDG01000801.1 GCA_016871475.1 Verrucomicrobiota bacterium | reverse complement strand
AGTAGACGCTGGAGCACCCCGACAGCAGCCCCAGGGAGATGGCGAGCATCCATGCCGAAAGGGTGCGCCTGAAGATGGGCGAGGTGACTGTTTGCATGGGCAGGACCCTAGCCGGGAGAAGGGATAATGCGTAGGGAATTTTTGCGATCCCGTCGTCGTGCCCGACCAGCTCTCTTCATTGTAACCGGCTGTTCGTCCTCGCTGCCCAGGATTCCATCGTGACAGAGAAGCTCCGAAGAAAAGTGAGAACCACGGACCACACGGACCACACGGAAAGAAAATCGATCTAGTTTTTCGCTCCTATGCCGTGTCTTCGGAGTGATCCGTGGTCCACCCATCGGTGGCTTGGAGGCGCTCCGCCTCCGCCATGCCTCCGGCTTTGCTGGAGGTCGCTGATTTGCGTCAGGCCAGTATTTTGTCAGCGCGCAGAGGTCTTCCGAGGATGCGGTCCATGGAGTCGGATGTCTGATGGATCAAGGCCTCGGGGTAGTGGAGGTAGGGGTGAAAATATTCGAAAGTCAGATACCCCGAATAGCCGATCTTCTCCAATGCCTCGGTCACAGCGGGCCAGTCAGTCGTGCCATCCAGAAGAGGCCGGAAAGTCTCCAGGGAGAAGTCGGTGCCCTTCTTGGTGAATTCCTTCAGATGAATGTTTCGGATCCGTTTGCCGAGGATGGGGATCCAGTGTTCGGCGTGTTGAAACATGGCGATGTTTCCCGTGTCGAAATGGACCTGGACCCGATCGCTGCCCAGGCCATCGACAAACTGATTCATCTCCATGGGGGTCATCAGGAAACCGTTGAAGAAAATGTTCTCCAGGTTCAGCAGCACCTTCAGCTTCTCTGCCTGCCGGGCCAGTTTCCCGACCGCTTCCCGGGCGCGTTTTTCGCAGACGTCGTTGGGTACGGGTTCATGATCCGTTCTCCAGGGGATGTGGACGGCGCCTGGCACCAGCAGAACGTTCTCCACTCCCAGGGCGCTCGCAGCCTGGGCGATTTGGCCGGCCAGCTCGATCCCTCGATCTCGCTTGGATACATCGTTGCTCGTCAATGGATAAGGCCAGAAGAGAAACGAGCACAATCCGCTGATCTCAATGCCGATCCTGTCCGCCATCTTTCTGATGGACTTCAGCTCGGCCGGACCTGCTTTGGGCGACAAATCGCTCTCGAGATCATAATTCAGTTCCACCGCATCGAAGCCCGCCCGCTTGGCCAGCGTCAGGCACTCCTCCAACGACATTCTTTGCGGATAGGGAAACGCCCACAGATTGATCGACTTCTTCATTCTGTAGAGTTTTGGAGAAGCCTTGCGTGCATCGGTTTGCGGGCCTGGCGGTATGGCAGCCGAGGCGGGGAGGGCACCGCCGAAAGCTAACGCGGGTAGGGCGGCGGCGGCGGCGACGGATAGTTTGAGAAGATCACGTCGATGCCAGACAGGGTCCGTGAGCGAGGGTTTCATTTCCCCCGATGTTCCACCCCTGATGGAAAAACACAAAGGAAACCTTGAGGGAAGGGAGCCTACCGGGGGCTGAGAACAACGAAGAAGGCTTCCCCCAGATTCAGAGTCGGCAGGAAGTCCCAGGAGGTCCCGTTGAACTGATGGCGGCGATAGGTTTGTCCATCAGGGTTCATGCGGAAGACCAGGTCGCCAGCGCGGAAGGCAAACCCCTGCAACACCTGGGAGATCAAGCCTGAGCGAGCATCGCGAGGCGCGACGAAATTCATCCCGGTTGCGAGAACATAGCCGGATGGCTGGCTGCTGGGGGCCAAGGGCCGTCCCACCAATGTCCATGTGTAGTCCTCCCCGGGGTTGTAGATGACTCCACCATCGCCGGGTCCGACGGTCATCGAGGGGTCTTCCCAGGTCTCGCCGTCGAAGAGATTCGCGATATATCCACCGTCCTGCGGATCCCATTTGTAGAAGACCGACCCGGGTTCCGGGGAGGGTAAGAGGCTTGCCAATGTGCCATCAGCTGCGCGGAGGGGAATGGAAACCATGGACCAACCTTCGCGGACGGTGATCTGGATGGTGGACGCGGGGTTGGCGGCAGAAGGCACGAAAGCCGGATCCGAGGAGGCGATGACTTCGAGGATGCTCCGGCCGGCACCAGGACCTGTGAACCGGAGAACCACGGGACTTGCTGGGAGGTTGAGAATTCGGGGATTGAGCCTGAGGGGAGAACCACCCGCGCGGCCGTTGAGCAGCACCCATTGAGCGGATGCGCGCCAGTATCCGGTCGCGGGATCGAACAGGTCGGGAGCTTCATTTCCCAGGGTCACCGAGAAAGCCTGATAGATATTGACCGGAGCTTGAACCCGGACCCAGAGGTAGTGAGCTCCCGCGATGGGGG
>VHDG01000800.1 GCA_016871475.1 Verrucomicrobiota bacterium | reverse complement strand
CCGCGCCCAAACTTTCCAATCGACATCACGCAGGGCATCGCCGGGCAGATAAGGTCGGTAGGCGACGAATTCTTGGCTGACGCCGCGCAGGGCACTGCGGTGCAAGCCTTGGAGTAATCCGCTGACAAGCTGGCTAGAGACGAGGGAGAGATCGTCTATGGCCTTGAGGACGGAATCGTCGATATGGAGGTTTGCTGAGCGCATGCGGTGGATTCCACGTCAGGCTTTTTCTTTAGTGGTGGCGAAGATCATTGCCATGAGTTCGGCGGTGGTGACGCCTTTCGTCCGAGCCTTGAAGCTTGGGAGAATGCGGTGACTGAGCACTTGATGGGCGACAGCGCGCACTCCTTCAAAGTCGGCGCAAGGGCGGCCGTTCATTGCGGCGCGGCCTTTGGCACCAAGGATGAGATATTGTGAAGCGCGTGGGCCAGCACCCCAGCGAAGCAATTCGGCTAGGGCAGGTGGGCAATTTGACGTGCTAGAACGTGTGCAAGCAGCGAGGCGAACCGCGTAATCCACTACATCGCGAGAGACGGGAATGGCGCGGACGGCGTGCTGGATGTTCAGGAGTTCTTCGCCGGTGATTACGGGCTGAAGGTTGGGGCGTTTATTACTGGTGGTTTCTGAAACGACTTGGATTTCTTCTTCGATCGAGGGGTAATCCATTTCAATCGAGAGCATAAAGCGGTCAGATGCTGCCTCGGGCAGAGGGTAGGTGCCCTCTTGCTCAATGGGGTTCTGAGTGGCAAAAACGTGAAATGGCTGAGGTAGCGCGTAGGTGACTCCGCCGATGGTGACTTGGCGCTCCTGCATGGTCTGCAACATGGCAGCCTGTGTTCGTGGGGGGGTTCGGTTGATTTCGTCCGCGAGGAGGAGGTTAGAGAACACGGGACCCTTGAGGAAACGCCGCTCGCGCTGGCCCGTGGCTGGATCTTCTTGGATGATATCTGTGCCAGTGATGTCAGTGGGCATCAAATCGGGGGTAAACTGAATCCGATTGAATGACAGGTGAACCGAATCCGATAGTGAGCGAATTAAGAGGGTTTTCGCTAGGCCTGGAACACCAGTTAGGAGGGCGTGTTCACCGCAGATCAGTGCCAGAAGAATGTCATCAATGACCTTATGTTGACCGATGATGGCTTTGGAGAGTTCTCGCTTCAATTTCGAGCAAGCCGCTGTCATGTTAGAGGCTAGGTTAAAGCCAGTTTCGATGTCTGAATTCATATATTCGTTTTCTATTAATGTAAGTTTATAGAAAAAAATAGAGCTGTCGAGAAATCCTTTTGGGAATCCTTTATTTCTGGTTATGGCCAAGGATGTTTTGGGTAGCGGCCGGCTAGTTCTTTTTTCATTTGGGGGTAGCCGGTTTTCCAGAAGTTGGGGATGTCTTTGGTCATTTGCCAGGGGCGCTGGTTCGGGGCTAGGATGTGGACGAGGAGAGGGATGCGTCCGGCGGCGATGGTGGGTGTGGTGTTGGTGCCGACGAGTTGGGCTAGTTTAGAGGAGAAGAAGGGATCGGCATCGGGGGCGTAGGTGATTTTTGCCGTGTGGCCTGAGGTAAGGCGGATGCGTTCCGGGCAATGGGTGTCGAGGAGATGGCGTTGGTGGGAGGAGAGCCAGTCGTTGAGGACAGGCCAGACGGGGGCGTCTTTTATTTCTTTGTAAGAGACTGCGCCGTGGCAGATTTGTGAGATTGCGGCGATGCGGTCTTCTTGAGTCCATGTGGGAAGGCCGAGTTCGGGCATCCACTTGGAAATGCAGGCGAGGCGGTGGGTGAATTGTTCGACTTGGGAGTCCCAGTTTTTGAGGAGGAGTTCGCCGTCGAAGACGCGGTTGGCGAGGATTTCCGCAGCGGCATCGAGTGGTACGTTGTTATCGGACTCGGTGGATTCGAGGACTATGTCGCGGAATTTTTTCTGACGGAGGAGGATGACTCTTCTACGAGATTCATCGTAGTTCGCGCCATCGATGGTGGTGATATCTTCGGGGAAGAGTTCCTGGAGGTAGGACGTTTCGATCGATGTGGCGAGGCGCAGGTGGGTGATGGTTTCTCGGGCTTCGACTTCGGTGATTTCGCAGGCGACGAACGCGGTGGCGTTACGGGCGGATGATTGGTCGTCGAGTTTGCCACGGCGGTTACCGACGAGGCGGCAGGCGAGATTTCCTTGGGAGAGGCGGATGGCGAGTTGATCAGAGAAGGAGGTAAGGATGGCTTTGGCGACAGCTTGTTGGTTTTGGATGAAGTTGATGGGTTTGATGGAGGATTTTGGGAAGAGGGCTAGGAGGTTGGCGAGGATGCGGGCGGTTTCTTTGGAGCCGCGGGCGTGAATGCCGAGCGGGGCGAGGCGGCGTGG
>VHDG01000799.1 GCA_016871475.1 Verrucomicrobiota bacterium | reverse complement strand
AAAATGCCCGCGTAGTGGCCCGGGCAAAGTTCAACCGTCTGCCTTGGGTTAGCCCCTACATACCAGCGCGTTTGACCAATGAGTGGAGCGGACCTGCCCAGGCGACCTATGTCGTCTCAACGCCTCCGATCATGGTCAGCGAGATCATGTACCACCCCGCCCCGCCGCTCCCGGGAAGCCCGTATGCGGCCGATGATTTCGAGTTCGTCGAACTTAAGAACATCGGCCCGCAACCTTACGATCTCACGGGCCTGCGCTTCACCAACGGAATTACGTTCACCTTCACTGGAAATATCGCCCGCCTCGAAGCCGGTCGTTCGCTCGTGCTCGCGAAAAATCCAGCGGCGTTTCGTTCGCGTTACGGCCTACAATCGGATGTGGCCGGTCCTTTCGTCGGCAGCCTCAGCGACTCCGGAGAGCGACTCACGCTCGTCGGGCCCTACCTTGAGCCGATTCTTGATTTCCACTACGACAACAACTGGTATCCGCTCACAGAGGGCTTGGGGTTCTCGCTCCACATCGTCCATGACCACGCCGCACCCGGGTCATGGAGTGACCGGCGCAACTGGCGAGCCAGCAGCAGAGCCGGCGGTTCACCCGGGACTGACGATCCGCCGTCTCTGGTCCCTGATATCCGCGTCAACGAAGCCATCTCACTGACAGATTTCGCCCACGGCGACAGCATTGAACTGTACAATCCCACCGATGCAGATGTAAGTCTCGAAGGCTGGCACCTTACGGATGATGTGAGGGTTCCCTTCAAGTTTCGAATCCCGTCCGGCTCGATCATTCCCGCCAAGGGGTATTTGGTCTTCAACGAGGGTCAATTCGGGCTGGGGACAAATGGTTTTCGTCTGAGCAGCCTGGGTGATGACGTTTGGCTGTTCGCGGCCGATCTGACAGGCCAGCTGCTCGGATACCTCCACGGGTTTGCCTTCGGAGCATCCGACGCCAATACAAGCTTCGGCCGCTACATCACCCGTTCAGGCGAGGAGCTTTTTGTCGCACAGAGCACTCCGACGCTTGGCCGTCCGAACTCCGGCCCCCGAGTGGGCCCCGTCCTCATACGCGAACTCATGTACCATCCGCCGGACGTGCTAGCGAATCGCGCCTTCTGGAATAACCGCGCCGATGAATACATCGAACTGCAGAACATCTCCAGCGACGTTGTTTCCCTCTTCAGCACCGCTGAGAATGCAGGCTGGCGTATACGAGGCTCGGCTCAATTCGATTTCGCAGCCCCGGTCAACCTGCCAGCCAACGGGTCCTTGATCCTGGTCGGCTTCGATCCAGAGACCAACCCCGGCCAACTCGGCGCTTTTCGCGCCCGTTTCGGTGTACCCGATAGGATCCAGGTTCTTGGCCCATTCAGTGGCAACCTTCAGAATTCGGGAGGAGAAGTTCGTCTGCTGAAGCCTGGCCCGACGGATCCTGTCACCAGTGAACTTGCGTATGTTGTTGTTGACGAAGTGACCTATGCAGATCGCGCCCCCTGGCCCACCGCGGCTGATGGTGCCGGAGGTTCCCTGCAGCGGATTGGAAACACCTCCACCGGAATCGATGCAGAAAGCTGGATTGCAGCGCTCCCTTCGCCTGGTGCCGATCCCGGACCCGGACCTTCGCCTGCCATCAGCCAGCCGCCTGAATCCCAGGTGATCGTTCGAGGTCAGCGTGCGACTCTCAGCGCTCAGTCTGACGGACCCGGCCCGGTGGCGTATCAATGGCGTCGGGATGGGAATCTGGTCTCCGGTGCCACTAACACGACGCTGGTGTTTGATTCGATTCAAGATTCCGATGCTGGCGCATACAGCCTGGTGGCCGTGAACCGGAACGGTTCCACGGAAAGCGCTCCCGCAGTGTTACGCGTTCTCCAACCCGCAACGATCGTTCTCCATCCGGAGAGTCAGAACTTGAGACCTGGAACCAATGCTCTTCTCAGGGTGGCTGCCATCGGGGTCGGGAATTTGAGTTATCAGTGGACCAAGGACGGCAACCTGATCCCTGGCGCTGCCGAGGATTCTTTGAAACTCACGGAGGTAAAGCTCGCGGATTCCGGCATCTACCAGGTTGTGGTGACCGATTCGATCGGTCCCTCGGTCAGTGCTCCGGCAAGAATCAACGTCCTGGTGCGTCCAACCTTTCTTTCCATGCCCTCTTCAATGGTCGCTTTGGCTGGCGACAGCGTGGCGTTTGGGGTGGAGGTCGATGGGCTCAAGCCTTTCGGGTATCGATGGCGCAAGAACAATGTACAGATCAGCGCCACACTCAATCCCACGGCTACCGAGCGGATTCTAAGGCTCACCAATGTTCAACTGGCCAGCGCCGGGTTCTATTCGGTTCAAGTCACGAATCTCGCCACCCC
>VHDG01000798.1 GCA_016871475.1 Verrucomicrobiota bacterium | reverse complement strand
GGCGTCTGGTCAGCAGACAGACCGTTTATGCTTCGACTCACCCCGCTTGATCGAATTGGAGAGTTCTACGGCCTCTACGGCATGGTGGGCCGCTTTTCGGCGATCACCGGTCCCCTGGTGTGGGCCGGCATGACGGCGGCCCTGTATCGTTTGCAGTCAAAAGGCCAACCAGCAGTCGATGCTCTTCAAGAGGCCACATGGTCCCGCACGGCTCAGGGTGGCGCGGTCCTCTGCCTCCTGGTCATGATGTCCGTGGGCTACTTCATCCTGCGCCCTGTTTCAGACCAGCCTCAAACCCTTCCTCGCGCATCCCACTAAACAACTCCATGCGAATCGACTCCCACCAACACTTCTGGTCTCTCGGCATGTTTCCTCACTCCTGGATCACGCCGCAGCTCAAACCCATCCATCGAAGCTTCGGTCCAGATGATCTCAAGCCGTTGCTGGATGCCTGTCGCCTTGATGGCAGCGTGCTGGTTCAGACATTCAGTTCGCTGGAAGAAACCCGATGGTTCCTAACTTTGGCTTCACAACATGATTTCATTCGTGGCGTCGTGGGTTGGGTGGACTTAACGGATCCTGACGTCGAGGAAACCATTGATGGATTGAAGGACCATCCGAAGTTCTGCGGCATACGTCATGTGGTGCACGACGAGCCGGATGCGGGATGGCTTTGTCGGAAGGATGTGCTTGCGGGTCTGGCGGCTCTGGCTCGGATGCAGGTGCCTTTCGATCTTCTGATCAAACCACCCCATCTATCTGCAGCACTGCAGGTGGCAGAAGCTAACCCGACGCTCCGTCTCGTCGTGGATCACATTGCCAAACCGAGAATTGCGGAGGGTGGATGGGATGACTGGGCGGATGGCATTGCACGACTGGCTGGTCACTCCAACGTCTGGTGCAAGCTCTCCGGCATGATTACTGAAGCGAGCTGGACCGGATGGAAATCCTCGGATCTTAAACGCTATGTGACGCACGTCGTGAACATCTTTGGTCCGGAACGGTGCATGTACGGCAGTGACTGGCCGGTTTGCCTGCTAGCCGGAAGCTACGAGGATGCCTTCCGAGCGTTGGAGGAATCCCTCCCGTCACTGGACGAAGCAGCCCTCAAAGGAATCTGGGGAGAGAACGCGGCGAGCTTCTACCGCTTGAGCTGATCTGAGCAGAACGCGATCAAACAAGCTCCTGCCAGAGCTGGATGCCCATCCGGATTCCCCCCAGGTAACAGGCAATATCAAACTTCTCGTTGGGCGAGTGGAGGTTGTCATCTGGAAGTGCCAAACCCAGGAGCAGCGTGTCAGCCCCGAGAATCCGCTTGAAGTCGTTTACGATGGGGATGGAGCCGCCTTCCCGCGTGAGAAGGGCTTCCTTCCCAAATGACTTTCTCAGGGCAGCCAACCCAGCTTTCACCAACGGACTTGCAGGATCGACCTTGTAAGGATCGCCGCAGTGTCCCAGCTCTATTTCCAACCGAACGGTCGGCGGACAAAGGGCTCTGAACCTGGCCTCGGCGGCTCGGAGAATCTTTTGCGGGTCCTGACCCGGTCCCAGTCGCATCGTGATTTTCACGCTGGCCCACGATGGCACGATGGTCTTGCTGCCCTGCCCTTGGTAACCCGAGGTCAAACCGTTGATCTCGAACGTGGGTCGGCAACCCCGTCGCTCAATAGCAGTATAACCAACCTCGCCTGTCAGAGCCTTAACCCCGAGATGCTTCTGATAGGCGGCTTCGGAGAAAGGAAGCTTGGCGAGCTCGCGCCGCTCAGCTTTCGATAGGGTCTCAAGCCCATCATAGAAACCCGGGATTGTGACGCGACCTTTGGCATCCTTCATCTGGGCAAGCATGCCACACAAGGCCATCGCTGGATTCTCCAACGACCCACCGTAGATACCCGAATGCAGGTCCCGCGACGGACCGACGACTTTGACCTCCATCGCCGCGATGCCTCGAAGTCCGTAGGTCACTCCGGGACGTCCAGGCCCCGGCATGGTGGTGTCAGAGATGACAACACCTTCACATGCCAGCTGCTTCCTTCGAGCCTTCAGAAATGTTGCCAGATTCTTGCTGCCTACCTCCTCCTCGCCTTCGATCACGAATGTGATGTCGCAAGGCAGCTCGTTGCCGGTCTTGAGATAAGCTTCGACCGCTTTCAGATGGGCCAGGTTCTGACCCTTGTTGTCACTGGCACCTCGCCCGTAGAGCCGCCCGTTCCGGATGCAAGGTTCGAATGGGGGTGTCTTCCACAGCTCAAGCGGTTCCGGGGGTTGCACGTCGTAGTGTCCGTACACCAGGAAATGCGGCTTGCGTTTCTTGGAGTCCCGCCGGGTTGTCGCGACGACGATTGGGTTGCCCCGCGTGGGACAAATCT
>VHDG01000797.1 GCA_016871475.1 Verrucomicrobiota bacterium | reverse complement strand
TCTTCGACTACGATCTGGATGGCTGGCTCGATTTCCTGACCACCAATGGGCACATCGAACAGGAGATCTCTCGGATTCAAAAAAGCCAGAACTATGCCCAGCCGGCGAAGCTGTATTGGAACTCTCGTGGGCGGGGAGGGGTGGGTGCGTTTGTGCCTGTGCCTTACGAAAAAGTGGGCACCCCGCTTGCCAAACCTTTGGTAGGTCGGGGGTCTGCGTTTGGGGATTTGGATGCAGATGGTGACCTGGATGTGGTGATGACCCAGGCGGCCGGGCTTCCGGTGATTCTCCGCAACGATCAGTCACTGGGGCACAACTGGATCCGCGTCAGACTGGAGGGAAGACAATCCAATCGCGACGCTATCGGAGCCTGGGTCACGGTGCGGCTTCCGGGGCGGACCATGCATCGGCAGGTGATGCCGTGTCGGGGCTATCTCTCCTCATCGGAGCTACCGGTGACCATAGGACTGGGCCGGGAAAGTGCGATCCGTGAGGTGACGGTCGCCTGGCCTGGGTTTCCTGGGAAAGCCACCACCCATCCGGTAGCGCTCAACACCCTCACTGTGATCCACCAACCCGAAATGTAGGGTGGGTTTTCGGGGGGGGACTGCTGTCCCGTGTCCTGGAACGGGGCAACCCAAGTTCACCCCGCCCTCCTTTGCCCACAGAATTTCTTTTGAGCCGCTGGGGTTGGTATTATAAAGTCCGTCGTGCACTTGAAGTTGTTGCTTGTTCTTGCCCTCGCCTTTACCTCGTTCACCACGTCGGCTGCCTCCCACTTTCCGACCAATTCCATCTGGAGATACTTCAAGGGGGTGACAGAAGCATCCATCCCCGATCGAACCGCCTGGCGTGCCTATTCGTTCAACGACTCTGCTTGGCCTGAGGGGCAAGCACCTTTCTACTTCGATAGCGGTCCGTTGTCGGGTCGTTACACCGGCAACACGGAGCTGACAGACATGCAGGACAGCTACAATCATGTCTTTTTGCGCAGACGTTTCACCGTCGATGATCCTGCTCTAGTCTACGCGCTAAAAATCCGGTTCCAGGTCGATGACGGTTTTGTGATGTGGGTCAATGGACGGGAGCTGTATCGGCAGAATGTCAACCCGACCTCGACACTCACCAATAGATCCACAACTTCTGTTTCTGGAGAACCTCCGCAGTGGCGGGTGGTTGACCTGGCAGCGATACGCCCTGCTTCCTATCTGCAAAGTGGCGAGAACGTGATCGCGATCCAACTCATCAATGCAACTCGCGCCGACAACGATCTCCTTTTCGATTTTGCCCTGGATACCACGACAGCTGAGGGCACGCGTCCTACGATCACAGAGGTGAATCCGGTGCGCGGATCTCGAGTGACCCAGTTGACTTCCGTTGCTGTTACTTTTTCGGAGGCGGTGGTCGGGATTGACGCCGGGGATTTAATCGTGAACGGGCTTCCCTCCGACACGATGACGCAAGTTGGAAACACCTATACGTTCAGGTTTACGCAGCCCGTGTATGGTCAGGTCAACGTGTCGTGGGATCCTGACCATAATATCATTGATGCAAGTTTATTTCCCAATGGGTTCGATGCGAAGGCTCCTGGATCGACGTGGGTTTATGATCTTGCCGACATTCTGCCACCGGTCGTGAGGCGGTTGTATCCGGCCGCCGGGAGTTCTGTCCGTTCATTTACACAGCTGGAGGTCTCGTTCAGCGAGGTCGTGGCCGGGGTGGAAGCCGCCGATTTGCTCGTGAATGGGCAGCCGGCAACCAACCTGATGATTTTTCCAGGGGGCAACCTGCTGTTTCAGTTTCCCCAACCCGCTGCAGGGTTGGTTGCTTTGCAGTGGAGGAACGGACATGGAATTACTGATCTGGCGACACCAGCACTTGCTTTCGGGGGAGGGTCTTGGGTGTTGACGTTAGACCCCTCTGCCCTGGTTCCGGACCTGGTCATCAGCGAGATCCTGGCGGCCAACAAGTCGGGGCTCGTGGACGAAGACGGCGACCAGGAAGCCTGGATCGAGCTTTGGAATCGCGGAACCACTCCCGTGAATCTTGAGGGATGGTCGCTGAGTGACGATCCGAACGAGCCTGGCAAGTGGGTTTTTCCGTCGTCTCTCCTGGGCGCTGGGGGCAGGTTGGTGGTGTTTGCCTCCGGCAAGGATCGTCCTGCGCCTTCACAGGGAAATCGGTTTCATACCAACTTCAAGCTCGCGCTGGGAGGCGAGTTCCTGGGCTTGTTCTCACCTGAATCTCCACGCCAGTTCATCAGCGGGTTCGCTTCGGGGTATCCTGAACAACGAAACGATATTTCCTACGGATGGGTAAGCGCCGGCTCATTTGGTTTCTTCAACACCCCTATCCCGGTGCAGCCAACGGCACCAGCACGG
>VHDG01000796.1 GCA_016871475.1 Verrucomicrobiota bacterium | reverse complement strand
AAAAGTCCTGCATGGCCTGCCACTCCCCCCATGAGACGGGCCGTTGGATCATGAACAACACCCCGGAGCATCCGCCCGTCCACGGGTTCTGTCGGGGCGATTCGCTTTCGCAACGAGGCCGGCGGCCGATAGCCCGTGTCCTTCATTCCGAGCGGCTCGTAGATCTCACGATCCACGAATCGATCCAGAGAAACGCCCGACGCACGTGCGACGATCTCGCCGAGGAGAATGAAGTTGATGTCGCTGTACCGGAATCGTGTGCCCACAGGCCACTCGGGCTTTTCGGCCATGGCCAGCTTGATTCCCGTTTCGTAGCCCGACCAGGCGGGTTGTCGCGGAATCCCGGGCCTGAGACCCGAGGTGTGATTGAGCAGGGACCGGACCGTGATGGCGTCGCGACCTTCCCCACGGAACGCGGGCAGATGTTTGTGCACCGGATCCTGCAGAGACACCTGCCCACGCTCCACAAGGATCATGATGGCCGGAGCACAGGCGACGACCTTGGTCAGCGAAGCGGCATCGAAGATTGTGTTGGCGGCAAGCGGTTCCGCCGACGGCTTGATGGCCCGTTTTCCCAGGACCTTGGAATGGATGAGTCCCTGGCGTTCGACATGCAGTACGCCGCCAGGAATGTCCTTTCGTGAAATGGCATCCTCGATGGCTGCTGACATTTCGGCGAGGCGTGCGGAGTCGAACCCGTTGGCCTTCGCGGTTGCTGCATGGGAGCTGGTTGATGCGGCCAGCAGAGACAGCCCGTGAAGCAGGAGCCAGACTGATCCCCGGCATCGTGCGACAAGCGGTTCGAAAGGGTTTGAGACGAACGCCTGCTGAATGCGCATTTGCGGGGAGGGTGTGTAATCGGGCGTGCTAGGACAGGAGTGCGGCGCTTTCGCGATCGAGCAGCAGGACGGCTTGAGGTTGCCGACGCAGCGCGCTGGCCGGGCAAGCCGAGCCAATGGGGTCTTGAAGCATTGCCTTCACCGCATTGGCCTTCCGGGTCTCGGGGCAGATGCAGATGATTTGTTTGGCTGAGCAGAGTGCCGGAATGGTGAGCGTCAGGGCGTATTGGGGCACAGCCTCCAGGTTCGGGAAGTGGCCTTCACCGACTTGCTGCATCCTGCATGCACGGTCCAACTGGACGATCTTGACCTTCAAGGGGTCGTTGAGATCGGCCACCGGGGGATCGTTGAATGCGATATGCCCATTCTCCCCCACGCCCATGCAGCAGAGGTCGATCGGCTGAGCCCCCAGAAGCCGGGAGTAGCGGTCACACTCCTTGATGGGTTCGGCGGCATCCCCTTCGAGGTAGTGAAAAGCTCCCGGAGTGACCCGGCTTTCCACGCGTTCACGCATGTAACGTCGGAAGCTCGCGGAGTGGGTCGCGGAGATGCCGAGGTATTCATCCATGTGAAAGAGAGTGATCTTGCTCCAGTCAATGCCCCCCAGTTTGATGAGTTCATCGAGGAACTGGATTTGCGAATTACCCGTTGCGAGGATGACAGCGGCTTTTCCCTGCCTGGCGAGAGCGCTTTGAAGGCTCGCGTGGGCGGTCTTGGCCGCGTCGGCCGCAAGGGACGCACGGCTGCCGTGCAGGCGTACCGGCAACTGATCCACGGTGAAGGTTTCCACGGGCGCGTCCGTGGCGGTCTCAAGCGATGCTGTAGTAGTCATGGTTTCAACAGATGGTGGTGAGGTCATACCAGAAGGAGGGCGGGACGCGAAGAGAAAGAAGTGGGGTCAGTCAGGACGCTACCCTAGTCGCCGTAGCTTGGAGATACGGAGCCTGTCGTGGCGCGCCACCAGGTGCGTGCGATCAGGCCCAGCTTCTGGATCTTTCCCAACCCCAGGCGCTGAGGGCCGAGAACGTCGAAACCCCGGGCATGCAGTTTGCAAAGCAGCTTCCAATAGACTGAGCCCATCAATTCCGCTGCCGCCATGGAGCGTCGATCCTCCGGCGGTAACAATCTCTGCGCAGTCGCATAATGGTCTCGTGCGAGACCAGCCATCGACTCAGCGAGAGCGCGAAAACGGTCCGAGTAGGCATGCCGGAGGATCTCGCCCTCCGAAACCCGGTGCTGTTGCAGTGCATCCAGGGGAAGATAGATGCGTCCACGCTCTGCGTCCGATCGGACGTCCCGCAGGATATTGGTCAGCTGAAGGGCTTTTCCCAAGTGGATGGCGTATTCACGGCAGGCGGGATTTGTGTAGCCGAATATCTCGATGCTGAGGAGGCCCACCACGGATGCGACACGATAGCAGTAGAGATCGAGCTGCTCCTGGTTTTGGTAGCGGGTGGTTTCGAGGTCGCTCTCGCATCCTTGAATCAGCTCATCGAACAGGCGGAAGGGGAGCTTGCACTCCTGAATGAAGGGTTGGAGCTCCCGG
>VHDG01000795.1 GCA_016871475.1 Verrucomicrobiota bacterium | reverse complement strand
CAGACCAAGTCTCGATCGGGCATCACTCATCTCTCCATGAATCTGCACCGTCAATTCTTTGACGAGATCGCAGCGGGCACCAAGACCAAGGAGTATCGTGAGGATACCGACTACTGGCGTCGACGGCTGGAAGGCCGTTCCTACACGGAGATCCATTTTCGGAACGGATACGCCACCAAGGCCCCGTTCATGCGGGTTGAATTCAAAGCTGTTCGGAAGGTGGGGCCGAAGCGGGACGCTCAGTTCGTTATCAGTCTCGGACGGGTTCTGGAGTTGAAGAATTATCGCAAGAGGAAGGACAAATAATCGAACAGGTCGTTCCAATTCTCCTGGCCGATGGAGCTACTGCACTGGGGTTTCTGCGGCGGTGCGGCGTTCGATCTCGGCGTCTAGCCATTTTAGACGTCGGCGGATCCATTGCTTCATCTGGTCGATGTCTTGCTCGAAGGTGAGGCGGTCGGGATAGGGGCCATCGAGTGGGGGGCCGAGGGACAGGTTATTACCCTGCGCGATCAACCTGAGCGCAACCGCGTAAGGGTGGGGACGATGCATCGAGCGAAGGGGCTCGAGTGCGACGAGGTGATTCTGGTGGCGGAACGAACTGCGGGGGAAGCGGGGCAGGGCTCGGATGAGCAGCGTCGACTACACTACGTCGCGATCTACAAAGGGGAGCTCATCATTCGTGCCGGTTTGTTCCAGCATGATGATGCGGAGAGCGCTCGCTGCGTTTATGGGGTTGGTGCCGGCGAGAAATTTCTGAAGTGCTGCATACTGTCATGAGGAACCGCTTTTCATTGTGAACTTTACTTTGCGGGCCACAGCGCTTGTAACAGGCGACAGGTTTGTTCAACGAGGACTCGGCCCCCTTCCGGACCGACGACTCCGTCGTCGATGCGCCCGCTATATCCTCCCCCCTGGACTGCGCGTTCGGTGGGCAAATAGGCTGGGCAATCGGCGGTGAGTTGGACGATCGACGTCTGGGTTGCGGGGCTGCGGGCTTTCATCCGCAGTCCGTAATCGGTGAACAGTTCGAACGGATTCGTGGCCATCGCCAGGTCGTTGAGCCGCAACGCGTGAACCTCTGAACGGTAGTATGCGTCGGTCTGTTGGAGCTTGTACCGCGCGAGCATTGTCCGGCTGATCCGCCAGTTGATGTAATCCGGGCTGCTCAGTTGATCGGTGTGGCCCTTGCCTTTCTCGTAAAGCACGGTCGCTTGTTGAAACCGTTCTTCGGAGACCTTCCAGACCGGCAGTGGGATCTTCTCGACGCGATGCTCCAGGCGAACCTCCGAGCGCATCGAATCACGCGAAATCTCCATGACCTCGCCCACCGCGTGGGCGATCCGGCGGGCGGTCATCTGTCGCCCGCTCATCTCGCGGCGCTTGAGCAAATCCGCGACCGCAGTCTTGTCGATTTGAATGTGAGGCGACTGATCACCACTCGCCCCAGTCAATCCCAGCACGAACAGGCCGGGAGAATGGATCTGTTTGAGCAACTGTCGCGTTTCGTGCCAGAAGTCCGCCGAAAGGACGGGCAATCCCTCGGTTTGTTGCGAGGGGCAATAAACCGTGATCGCAAGGCCAACGATGTGGTTGTCACGCCAGAAGCCGAGCACGTCGATCGAGTCGTCGGAGGTGCCTTCGAGGTGCGAAAATCCGGGATCTTTGGTGTCCCCGTACATGCGGGTTGTGCCATCAAAGAACACCGCCCGCCGGTTGCGAGCGACCGACGCGTGGCCGAGCGCGTGACTGAATGCCCCCGGTTTGCGGGATTGCCAGGCCGAGATGACCGCCTTCGAGATCTGTTGTTCGAGAAACTCAAGGTAGTCCAGGGGTCGCATCACGTTGGGCTGATCCACGGGAATCCGATAAGCCCAACTGCCCGCGAAATCATAAGGATGGAGACCGGTCTCGTCGGCGTCGGTGATCGCGGGAGCGGTGTGCGTATGCGTCGTGGAAACGATAATCTTGCCCGGATCAAGATCGGCCAGAACGGGAGCGATTTTCTTGCGGATACCTTCCACGGTCTTCGCTCGGATGCCGACCAGGTCGCACGAAACCCAAACCACTTGATCGATGGCACCTTGCTCGTCCCGCGTTTCCATGGCGAGAGCGGTAACGGTGATGGGATCGAGAACTTCGGCGGAAATGCGCGTAAAATACTGGCCCGCGACCGCGACTGGTTTCCCGGGAACAATACTCTCATGGCTCCAACCAAACGAAAACCGCCCCGCACGCGGCGGTCCCACAGCCCGGCTCGGCGCGCCGCGCCCAAGGTCCGCCGGGGGCTTTACATCCGCTTGGGGAGCGGCGATCGCTTGGGCCAGGAGGCATAGCGCCAGGCCCGTGCGCGTCAGGTTGACAACGGCGTGTCTCAGGAATTGGGTTTTGTT
>VHDG01000794.1 GCA_016871475.1 Verrucomicrobiota bacterium | reverse complement strand
GCACAAATGGTTGTTCAGTCCCCCGGCTGCGGCTTGCTCTACGGCCGGGATGATCTGCTGGATCGCCTCTGGCCCTGCGTCGCCTCCTCCGGCTGGGACAACAAGGCCGGCCTGCGCTCAGCGAGGTTCATGATGATCGGGACCAACGGCCGTTCGACCATCGACGGCATGATCGCTGGCGTGCGATTTTTCAAGAGCCTGGGTGAGCAAACAGTTTACGAAAGGATCCACCATCTGGCGCGTCTGGTGATGAAACAAGCACAGCGGCGCAGCTACCTTGAAGTCGTCACGCCGGATGACTCGAGATTTTTCCAAGCGATGGTTTCGATGCGCTTCAAGCCGGAAAAGCTCGAGGCCTTGTGGCCGGCTCTGAGGAAAAAAAAGATTTCCGTCCTGGCTGGTCAACGGGTCCGGCTCTCCCTTCAAATTCACACGCGTCCTTCAGACATCGAACAGTTCTTTCAGGTCTGTGACCGGATTCTGGGTGGTTGAACCCTGACGACCGGCTGGGCAGTGTCTCTCGCCAGGAGCTCGAAGCCGACGGCGGTGGCGCGGGAAAATTGTTCCTGCCTCCAGACCGCGATGAGGGTTCGCCTGAACCGGCGATCACGGAGTATTGCGTGACGCTCCTCCAGGGAACGGGCCAAGGGCAAACTCGGCGCGTCGTTGCCCGAGAGGGCAGGACTTTCAAGTTGGATCGACCGTGGCGCGTTCCGCCCCGGAGCGGCACCCTCGCTAGTGTCAGCACGGGCTTTTTCCGAAATCACATCGTGGGCAATACCGTGGCCGATGGCATGACGGGCATCCAACTTTGGATCGGTTGCAATGAGAACATCATTGCGGCTAACACCGTCCGACGCATGCGCAGCCCCGGACTTTTCCTGCACGCATGCGCGAGTACACTCGCCAGTTCGATGCCCCGCACCTGGAACAGCGGGTTGGGCACCTGTTACTTCAATACGGTGGAAGGAAATTGGGTGGAAACGAGCAACCTCGGCCTGTTCGTCAATGCCCATGAAGAGGCAAAATTCCCCGCCGGTTTCCCCCTCACCCTGGGAACGATCCTCCGACACAACACCCTCCTCAATAGCCGCAGTACCGCCCTCGCCATCAGCGGAGGCGCGGCCGGCACCGCCGAGGCTCCAGGCTCGCCGGTAGTGCTCGGAATCGTTGCTGAACAGAACGTCGCCCGTGATATGCAGACGGGATACGCCAGCAGCGCGGGTGCCGACGGCGTGGTTTTCCGGCGCAATCACGCTTACTTCTGGCATGGGCCCGCTCAGCAGGCCGGCGCAACTGCTTTTCGCTTAGGTCGCCCACGAGCTTCGGTTTGGGTGGACGAGAATACCGTGGAAGGTCCTGGCGCCGGCGCGGCCCCCGGGATCCGTGTGTTGGAAAAGGCCGGCGAGAAGTAGGGGCAGCGCGGGACAGCGTCTCTCTTCTCTTTGCGCCCTATGTCATTCGAGAAACTGAAACGCATTCCGTTTCGTGTTGCGCATCAAGGATCGTTGGAGATGGATGGATGGATGGTGTGCAGACCACGAGTTGACACTGATGGACACGAATCCGAACCAAGGCCAGTTACTCCCTTATAGGGTGAACGGCGGTGTCGTCATATGTGCCTCCTAATTCGTGTTGATTCGTGCCCATTCGTGATTTGTGGTTGAACTGCGCTTTTGCGGATTTTGGCCCCCGCCACCCCTGTTAAGGCGTCAGTTGAAGGCAGGTCAATTCCTTACCATCTCGCAGGTAGAGGCGTCCGTCAGCATAGGCCGGATTGCACCAGTTCGATCCGCAGGCCTGCGTCCGGCCCAGCTCGCGGTATCCTGTCGGATCCGCGGCCACCAGCACCAGCTCGCCTGTTTCCGTGAGCGCCAGGACGTTGTCTCCGACGGCGACCAGCGCGAGGTGGGACTTCTCCGCGGACTGCGTCGCGAATCCACCCTTCGACCATTTCACCGCGCCGGTTTTGACCTCGACGCAAAAGAGGTTCCGTTCCGGGCCGAGTCCATAGAGATGCCCGCGGACGGCCACGGGGCTTGAGAAATTGACCAGGATTTCCTTCGCCTCCCAGACGATCGGTGCTCTCCAAGAACGGGTGGCCAGGTTTGGTGCCGGGGCAACACCGATGAGACCGTTCTCCTTTGAGGACACCATCACGATACCGTCTACCACGACCGGGGTCATCACGTGACGACCGTAGGTGGTGGTCATCGGCACACGCCACAGCAGCGCGCCGTTATCGAGGTTGACCCCGATCAAACCCTCCACCGTGAAACCCACAATCTGCCGGGGCTCCGTCGCAACGAAGGTGGCGACAATGGGAGCGGCATTGGCCGCACGGTCGTTCTGGGATTTCCAGAGAACTTTGCCGGTCAACTTGTCAAAGCACA
>VHDG01000793.1 GCA_016871475.1 Verrucomicrobiota bacterium | reverse complement strand
CCCCACGCTCACGCCGATCGTGATGATCCATTTCATCCGGATCTCCTGCGGGTTCAGGCTTTGGCGGATGGTCCATCTCACGAACCAGAGGGCCAGGAGGATGAGGCCTATTAGAGTGGTCAGCCCGATCAAAATATCAATGATCCGGGAGAAGCTCATTTCGGATCTTCCTATTTGTTATTCTGCCGGTCGGACTTTGAGGCCTCTTGGACGAGGGGCTTCAACGGCTGATCGGGCAGGGATTCCTTGAGCTTTCGAGTGAGGGCTTCCGGAATCGGAGTCTCGGATCGATCATAACTAAGCATGCCTTCCACAGTTTCGAAGGTCAGGGTCTGCTGAAGTTCCTGAGTTGCATCCTGCGACATCGCGTTGGGCGTGGGAGGTGAGACAGACTTATCCTTGGGGGTGTTGGGCTTCATGTAAGTCTAGGCGGTGGTCCTGAAAGCTTGTGCGAACGCCTTCCGGGCACGGTGGAGTTTGCCGCGAACGGCGTCAGTGCTCTGTTCAGTGATTTGTGCGATTTTTTCGTAACTCAGTTCTTCGTCTGCAACCAGAAGGAGCAGTTTTCGATACTCCAGGGGCAGGGCATCCAGAGTCTTCTGAATTCTTGCCCCAAGCTCGGTCGTCTCCAGGACCTCGAGGGGCGATTCATCCGGTCCTTCCTGGACCTCCCAAAGTGCATCATCCGAACTGGGGTGGATGTGACGATGCTGCCAGGACTTCAGCATATTCTGGCAATGATTCATCGTAATCCGGTAAAGCCAGGTTCGGATGCAGGACTCGCCTCGGAAACGATCCAGATTCCTGAACACCTTCACAAACACATCGTGGGTTGCATCCTCGGCTTGCGTGGGGTCGCTGAGCATGCGCAGCGCCACATAGTACACCTGGCGGCCGTGTTCCTCATAAATCTGGGCGAAATCCGGCGCCGCGGCTGCCTCGGCAGGTCTGCAGGATTCCGGAATGGCGCCTTCAGTTGGCTGCATGGGGATCGGGGTGTCCACAACAGGTTGGACAGACCGGGAGAAGAGTCGTTATGCCGTTGATCGGAATCATTTTACATCGAAGTCCAAACGAGTCCTCGACTTGGTCTGAGTGTTTCGAATCTCCATCTGCTGCACGTGCCACTGATCGTTGATCTTCTTCATGCTGTTGACGCTGAATTCCTTGATCAGTCGGTTCTGGTGGTCATAAGCCTCTGCCAGCAAGAGCCCCCCTGTCTCGCTATCCACCCAGGAGAGGACCCTCTTGTAGTCCTTGGGGCCGGGGGCGAGGTTCATGCTTTCCAGGACGCGACATGACCGGCTTTTCCGCATCTCAGTCTTGATCACCCTCTGTTGTGGCCAGTGAAAGAAACCCAGCCCCAGATCGAAAATCGAGAAATCAGAATCACCAAAGGCACGGCCCGCAGCCTTTCCATCGAGGGGTTTCCAGTCGTCTGGGCTCGAGGCATCCGATTCCCAGTAGCTACTGGGCTTGCCCGGTTCATGGATGACGGCCAGCAAGGGCGGCGCTGGGGTGGTGTCACGGTTGACGCGATAGACGGTGATCCAGTTGGAGGCGGTCACCGTGGTGCGGAACTGGAAAGGGAGGTCTTTCAGATTCGACTGGCCATCGCGAACCTGGATACGCCCTGAGAGCGTCATCGATTCAGCAGGCGGTGTCGCGCGAATCTGTGCTGCCAGCTGCTGCCCTTCCTGAATCTCGGATGGCTTGGAGTCCCCCGCCCCTGCACCCAGCCCAACCCCGCACCCTGCAGCCACCAATATCACCAGAACACACCGTGCATTCATGACTTCAATGCCTTCGCCATAGCGTCGGACAGGGTTTTGACGAAATGCACCCTGATCTTTGCTCGAACCTCTTCGGGCACTTCGAGCCAGTCATTGCGGTTCTGGTCAGGGATGATCACCTGCTTGATGCCTGATCTCGCCGCCGCCATCACCTTCTCCTTGATCCCTCCCACCTTCATCACCCGCCCCCGAAGACTGATTTCTCCGGTCATGGCTGTGTCTGAGCGAACAGGACGCTGAGAGAACAAGGATGCGAAGGCCATCGCGATGGTCACCCCGGCGCTCGGCCCGTCCTTTGGAGTCGCCCCGGCCGGCACGTGCAGGTGCAGGTCATAGCGATCGAAATCCTTGAACTCCAGGTGCAGATCCCGCGAATGACTTCGCAGATAGCTTAAAGCGGTTTGCGCGCTTTCCTTCATCACGTCGCCCAGGGATCCCGTCAGAAGCAACCTTCCAGCTCCCGCCATACGGGTCGCCTCGATAAACAGCATGTCTCCGCCCACAGGCGTCCATGCGAGCCCGGTGGCTATGCCGACCACGCTTTGGGACTCGGCTTCGGTATGGTCGAATTTTGCCAGGCCAAGGTAGTCCTTGAGCCGGG
>VHDG01000792.1 GCA_016871475.1 Verrucomicrobiota bacterium | reverse complement strand
GAAAAGCGTTCTTTCGAAGAGGAGCGCGTTGAACTCACGCAGGCCGTAGCGTGAGATGATCAGCCGCACCTGGCCGGACCGGCCGGCGAGCCGGAGATGGATGTTTGAGTGGGTGAGGGTGAAGGTGGGTGATCGGAGTGTTCCCTGAAGCGGAGCGGCAACGACTCCACTATGCACCACCCCGGGTGGAATGAACTCGATTCCACCTCCGTCCACCCGCCATCGCGTGACCGGATTCTGATCCACCCTGAAAGCCTGGCCGCTAGGAAACCACGTCCTGAAATCAGAGGCTGGAAACGTCTGGTAACCCGTCGGTTCCAAGGATCCGCCCGAAGAATCCTTTCGGCTCGCCACCACCGGCTCAGCCGCTTTCGTCACGGCGGTCTCTGGCTGGGGGGATGCGCCGGTCTTTTCCTTTTTCAGCGCAGTCAGCCAGGAATGAAGCGGGTGGGATGCTTTTTGAGCCCCGGGGGACGTGAGCTCGGTCACCCAGGATTCCAACACTGCTTCGCTCAGTCCTCGCTCTGTCGCCACTGCGGGAACAGGTCGCGTGTGGGGAGGTCGGCCCGTGGCGGGCGAATCGGTGAACACGATGTCGTCCACGTTGATGTGTCCCCAGGTGGTGTCGTCATCGTCGATGATTTCCAGCGTCGCCTCCTTCCCCACAAACTCACGAACGTCCCAGACCTTGAACTCAAGCAACTCGCGGTTCGTTCCCGAAGCGTCGCGAACTTCACGACCCTCGAGGCGAAGCGCGATCCGGGCCTTCTTTGTGGGGATTCCACCCCCCACTAAGAACCGGATGTAGCCATGCGTGACGCGGAACGGGGGCGAACGAAGCGCACCCTTGGGTGCGTCCCCATGAGTGAAGCTGTTCGCGAGACGTCGGCCCTGGAAGCCCTCCACGGCCTGCTGATTCGGATGTTTGCCGGAGGCTGGCTCCGTACCGAACGCGGTTCCTTCTACCTTCCAACGGGAGTAGCTGCCGGTCTCAAAATCCTCAAACACCACATCTGGACGCCTGCTGGTGGCGGCATCCGAAGGTCTCACCGGACCGTGCATGACTTCGACTGCTGCCGCTAGATAGGCGGCGATCCTTGGCTCTCTTGAGTCGCGGGCGCGAGCGACGGCCGCGCGCAGGTTTTCGCTTTCGCGTGCGTGCTCCTGGGCCACCGCTCTGCTGCGTGATTCCAGGGTTCCATCCGGATCCAGGTAGGCGATGTTCTGCCGGGATCCGCGGAGATAGGCACTCAGGCCGTAGTAATCCTGCGCGGAGATTGGATCGAACTTGTGATCGTGACAGCGGGCACAGGCGACGGTGAGTCCCAGAAACGTCTTGGAGAAGACATCGATCTGATTGTCGATACGATCCGCCTCATCCTGGTAGGGATCGACGGGACCGTGGGTCGCCTGGTGCATGTACCACCATCCTGTGCCGATGACGGACTCGTTAAACCCGGCGGTGGGATGTCGACGCGGCTGTTCGAGCAGATCACCCGCGACGTGTTCCCGTACGAACTGATCGTAGGGTACGTCCGCGTTGAAAGCCCGGATCAGGTAGTCGCGATACTGCCAGGCATGCGGGATGGAGTAGTCCTGTTCGTGACCATAGGTTTCGGCATACCGGACCAGATCCATCCAATGCCGCGCCCAGCGTTCGCCGTAGTGCGGGGAGCTCAGCAATCCGTCCAGCACCCGCTCCCGGCCTGCCTGGGACGTGTCTTTGAGGAAGGTCTGGAGCTCCTCGGGCATCGGTGGCAGGCCTGTGATCGCGAAGTGCACCCGACGCAACCACGTCTCTGGACTGGCGGGTGATGCAGGGGGGATGCCTTTGTCTTCCAGTTTAGCCTGAATGAAACGGTCGACCGGGTGGTTTGACCACGAGGTGTCCTTCAGTGTTGGGGGCGCGGGGTCCGTCAGGGGCTGAAAACTCCACCACTCGAGTCGTGATTGGAACACACTGTTCCAATCGGAACCCGCGGCGGTGGTGCCGGCCGGCGGATGGTCCCGGGGATCGTATGCTCCGGCATTCACCCATTCCACGAAGGATGCGATGGCTGATTCCGGGAGTTTGGGCCGGTCCTTCGGCATCTTGAGCTCAGAATGTTCGTGGCGGATGGACTGGATCAGCAAGCTCCTGGCTGCATCGCCCGGCACCAGCACGACTCCGGAGTCGCCGCCCTTTAGCAATGCGTCGCGAGAGTCGAGTCGCAGGCCGCCCTTTTGCTTCCGGGCTCCATGACACTCGTAGCAATCGTTCGCCAGAAAGGGACGGATGCGTTTCTCGAAGAAGTCGTTTCGGGCGGGCGTCGCGGACTCGTCAGCATGTCCTGGCGAGGCGAGGATCCCCAGCACAACCACGGCAAGCCAGGTCCAGGATGGACGAGGCGTGCAGGGACGCACATGACTGGA
>VHDG01000791.1 GCA_016871475.1 Verrucomicrobiota bacterium | reverse complement strand
ATCCGGTCGTCTCCGATAGCATCGACCAGCTCATCAAACGTCTTTGCGAACAGCTGCAGGCCACCACCATCGTGGTCACTCATGACATGCGAAGCGTCCGCACCATCACCAGGCGCGTCCTCATGCTTCAGGATGGCAGGATCTACTCCAACCTGCCTGTGGAGGATCTGTTCCGCTCCCAGGACCCCATTCTCTATAACTTTGTGAACGGCATCTCCACATCCTAGGATCAAACCCGCCCCGTATGAAACCACCCAGCATCGCACTTCGCGTCGGTCTTTTCGCCTTTGTCGCCCTGGTGTTGCTCGCGGTCCTGACCATCAGCTTCAGCAAAGGACTTTCTCTCGGAAAATCCGCCCGGGAACTCATCCTGGAAACCAGCAACGCCGGCGGCATGAAGGAACAGGCCGGAGTTCTCCTGGGGGGACTAAAAGTCGGGGTTGTCCAGGAAATGTCCATCGGCTCCGATGGAAAGACCGTGGAGCTGCGACTGAAGATCCAGAAGGATTTCGTCATCCGCAGGGACGCACGCTTTGCCATCGAGCAATCTGGATTTCTGGGAGATCAGCATGTGGCGATCTATCCTGCGAGCCTGACGGCGGAAGCCCTGGCTGACGGAGCAAGGGTTCGGTGCGAGGAGCCATTCAACCTCCAGGATGCCGCCAAAGCCGCTACAGGCTTCATTCAAAAGGTCGATCAAACAGCCAGGAAGCTGAACGAGTTGGTGGATCGGATCGATAGAACCGTCCTCCACGAAAACACGCTGAGCAACTTGAACCTGACGCTGGCCAACTTCCGTCTGCTTTCCGAGCGGACACTGCAGATAGCGGATCGTGTGGACACGGTGATCGCCACCAACACGCCTCCGCTGAGCACCGCCGTGACCAACCTCATGCGCTTCGCCGAGAACCTCGAACGCCTCGGGAGCAATGTGAACGCAGCCGTTGCCGAAAACAGGGACGAGCTATCCTCGGCCCTCCAGCACATGGACGACGCAAGCAAGGCTATCAAATCCATCGCCGAGGACCTCGAGTCCGGCGAAGGCATCGCAGGAAGCCTTCTGAAGGACGCCGAAATGCAGGCTGCATGGAGGTCCACTGTCCTGAATCTTTCCGTGCTCAGCAGCAACCTCGCCCGTTACGGCATCTTGCATAAACCCAGGGCCCCGAAGCCCGACTCCTCCAAATCAGACTTTGGACGGGGAGCCTCCAATTTGAAGCGATGAACCTCTGGCCGATCCGCATATTCTTCATCCTCCTCTGCGCGATCGGCGGTTACGCCACAAGCCAGGTCCGCCCCGAATGGATCGACAGTCCTCTCCAGGGCTTCTTCATCGGGTTCGGTTTGGGAGGCGTCATGATCGCCATCGATGAGATGCTCAAGGGCTTCTCGCTCCGCGTTTTCTCTGCGACAACCCTCGGGCTTGGATTCGGCTCACTCATCGCCTGGCTGGTGGACCAGTCAGGGCTGTTTGAGTTCGCAAGCGAGGATCAAAGATGGCTGATCCGGATCTGCCTCTTCCTCGCCTTCAGTTACCTCGGAATCATTCTCGCCATACGTAGCAACAAGGAAGATCTGGCTCTCCTGGTCCCCTACGTCAGGTTCCAGCGCGAAAACAAACCCGTAGGTCTGAACCTCCTGGACACCAGCGCGATCATCGATGGCCGTATCGCGGACCTGGCCGACCATCGCATGGTGGAAGGCGTCCTCATCATCCCACGGTTTGTCCTGCGGGAGCTTCAACAAGTGGCCGACTCGGCAGATTCGTCAAAGCGAGCCAGAGGCCGGCGTGGATTGGAGATGCTGGATAGGCTGAAGCAGAACCAAAAGTGCGAAGTCAGGGTTCACGAGATCGATTTTCCAGAGGAGACGGGTGTCGACGACAAGCTGGTCAGTCTTGCCCAAAGTTTGGACGCCCGAATCATCACCGCAGATTTCAACCTGGCGAAGGTCGGCGAGCTGCGCTCGGTACGATGCCTGAACCTCGGCGCCCTGTCGGCATGTCTCAAGCCAACGCTTCTGCCCGGGGATGTTCTGGATCTGCGGCTTGCACGCGAAGGAAAAGAGAAGGGGCAGGCTGTCGGCTACACCTCCGATGGTACTCTGGTCGTGGTGAACCATGCCGCCGACAGGATCGGCCAGACCATCCCAGTGCGCATTTCAGCGCTCCACCAGACCGGAGCAGGCTCAATGATCTTCGCCGACGCCACCCACTCCAACGGACAATCTCCCTGAGGCCCCACGGACCGGATGGACCCACAACCCAGCAACCCTCCATTCGATCGTGACCGCTTGCGTGACCAGTTGACGGCCCTCGCGAGACAAGGGATTTGGATCGGAGGATCATCATGGAAGTATCCAGGCTGGATCGGGGATCTCTACGACCGGGATCGTTATGTGTACCACGGGAAATTCT
>VHDG01000790.1 GCA_016871475.1 Verrucomicrobiota bacterium | reverse complement strand
TGAAGGACGCCAACCAGGCGATGGAAGATGAGAAACGCCTCATGAACCGCGAGCTCACCCGGCTGGGACGTGAACTCGATAGCCTGCGCGGCACCAATGACGTTCCTGTGATCCTCAAGGCCGGCACCAAGGGCAAGATCCTCGTTGTGGATCCAAAATGGGATTTCGTGGTTCTCGATATCGGGCTCAAAGATGAGCTCCTGCCGAACGGCATCCTCATGGTTGCCCGTGAAGGCAAACTGATCGGAAAGGTAAAGGTCTCCCGAGTGCACCAGGACCGGTCCATAGCCAACATCATACCCGGCTGGAAACTGCAGGACATCTCCGAAGGCGACCTGGTCTTCTATTGAGCGTTCTGGATCAAGCGGAGCTCATCAGCCGACAAACCACCATGAATCCGTTTCGAATCACCTGCAGAGCCTTGCTGGGTTTGACACTGCTGGTTTTTACTGTCGCCCTGACCGGATGCGGTGGCCCCGAGATCGCAGGCAAGAGCGATCGCCCCTGGAACAGCCCGCGTTCGTGGGAACACGGTCTGCCCACCGGCCTCAACGAAGGTCGTTAACCTCCCCTGCCCCCACAGATAACGCTCCCCATCCCGCTTTTCGAGCGACGTGGAGTCATACGCGTCAGCGAGAACGCTGCACGGCTCTTTTCCTCAGGAAAAATACCTGGAAGCCTGTCGCGACGCTTCCTACGTCATTCTTTGGCAGAAACGAGGTTCAAAGCCGGACTCACCGCCGGTGGGGACAAGTCCGACAGTCTGCTAGACCTTCACCCAACTCCCCTTCCGGCTGCTCGCCAGGATCGCTTCGCAAAGCTTCACCTCATGATGCCCGTCCGCTGCGGTCGCGAAGAGCACAGGAGTTTTCCGACCACTGGCAATGTGCTGATAGACGGCTCGATAGTGCATCTTATGGCTGTCAGGGAATCCCTCAGGATGACCTCCAGGATAATCCGTAAACCCAGCGACATCTTCGCTGAAGCCGGCGGTGCCACGTTGTAAAACCTGATTGGGTTCGTCCCGACGACCCACGACAATCTCATTGGGCTGCTGAAGTTCCCATTGAACGCTTCCCTTCGTGCCATAAATGCCGAGGTACAGACTGCACTTCCAACCGGCTGCGACCTGTGAAACCGAAGCGCTCGCGTGGGCACCGTTCACGAACCCATGCTTCGCCTTGCCGAACCTGAGCAAAACGCTTCCAAAATCCTCCGTGTCCACCTTGTATGGAACCATCGTGGCAGGATCTATCTTCGCAAAAGTCTGCACCTCGCCTCTTGGACGAAGGCGTTTCTTGTGAAAGGTCTCGACGTGGGCAAACACTTTCTCGGCTTTGGCGCCGAGGATGAACGAGACCGCGTCAATCCAGTGCGTTCCGATATCTCCAACGGCCCTTAGTTTCCCACCCTCGCTCGCAAGCACCCTCCAGTTGTAGTCCGTTTCCTTCATCAACCAGTCCTGAAAGAAGTGCCCCTGCACGTGCATGATCTGCCCCAGGTCCCCTCTCTCCACCATCGTGCGCATCTGCAGGACGGCCGGGAAGAACCGGCACATGTAGTTGACCGCAAACACGGGCGAACTCTTGCCCTTCACCGCCTCAACCACCTTCGCGGTCTCCGCGCTGGTCATGCCCAGCGGCTTCTCGCAGACCACATGCTTCCCTGCCGCCAAAGCCTCGAGCGATTGTTGGACATGCGCCTTGTTCGGAGACGTAATATGCACCACATCCACGTTCCCGGACCGATACATGGCCCGATAGTCGTAGTCGCCATACACTTCGGGGATCCCCCACTTCTCCGCGCACGCTGTCGCAGACTTGGTCGAACCACAGATGGCAGTGACCTGAACGCCGAGACGCTTCAGCGCTTCGATATGAACAGGGCCGATAAACCCGGTGCCAATAACACCAGCACGAATGGAATGCAGAGGTTTCATGTGCGCAAACTCAACCAGACCGATGGGGGCGGAGAGAAGAAATATTTCGAAGTCTTGATTCCAACGGTGCTTTGACCAGAGTGACGCGCATGAATACATGCCGATGCGATGTTCGGGGTCTCCTTCTCATCACGCTCTTTCTCTGGTGTTTCACGGAGGTTTCCCTGGCGCATCCTGACAAGGTGGAGGATCGACTCCTGTTCCACTTTGCAACGGGCGCTCATCCACCGGTCAGGAGTGAGTGGCAGGATCTCACACACAAACTGACCGCAACTCTCAAGGGCGAGCCTTCGCTGGCAGCCGCAGGCCCCGCCCAGGCCATGATGTTTAACGGCTACACTGACTGGCTGCTGTTGGCCCCGGATCTCGAAGCAGCCAGGCCTTTTCTGCCCAAACGCGAGTTTTCAATTTCAGCCTGGGTGGTGCTGGAGAAGACCGCCGGTATCGGCGGCATCCTTGGATTCATTCAGGACAACGGAAACT
>VHDG01000789.1 GCA_016871475.1 Verrucomicrobiota bacterium | reverse complement strand
CAATCGCCCTCAGATGAGGTTCGCTCGTGCCCGAGCAGATCACGAAGTAATCAGTGATCGAGGAGAGCTCCCGCACATCAAGGACCTTCACATCTTCTGCTTTGCGATTATCCGCCAGTTCACGGCACAACAGGGCCAGCTTTTTTGCTTCCATCGGGCCCATGGTTGCCCGGTTCATCTTCCCGCCGCAAGATTCATCCTCAGACAGAATAAATCTGTTCACTTCGAATGAACTCAGCCACGGCATCAGGCACCAGGTGCCGGATGGACAACCCTCGCCGGACACGGTCCCGAATCTCCGATGAAGAGACTCCCAGGGGAAAACCCTTCAGGACCCTCAGATTGTAACTCGCAGGAGGCTCGAATGGGATCTGACCGGGCCGGGGTATGACAACAAACTGCGTGATCGAAGCCAGAGTCTCCGCTTCTCTCCACTTCGGCAGGCTGGGCACATGATCCGCCCCGATCAGGAGATGCAACTTCGCTTCCGGGAATCGCCGACAGTAGTCTCTGACCGTGTCAATGGTGTAGGAAACTCCCCCGCGCTCAAGCTCCTGGAGGTCCACCTCTGCGCGAGGATCGCCCGCAAGAGCGAGGCGTAACATTCGCACACGAGCCGCAGCAGATGCGGGCACGGTGCCTGGCTTGAACGGCGATTGAGCGGCGGGGATGAAAAAGATCCGATCCAGCGCAAGCTCCTCCCTCGCTGCCTGGGCCACCAACAGATGCCCCAGGTGCACCGGATCAAACGAACCACCGTAAAGGCCCAGATTCATCGCGATTCAGCAGCAGCGGTTTGGGGTCCGATACTTGTGCTCCAGGGTGTCCTCATAGGCACGAGCCCGAAGCTGAGAGCCGGTCTCCGCTCCAGAGTGATTGCACCCGCAACCCGTTTCAGGAGATGCGGCAGCTTCTGCAACCATTCTTGCTTCCGTCCGTTCCACCGCAGCCTCCCCGGACAATTCCCTCATCAAGGCCCAACCCAGCGCCAGGGTGCCTCCCAGCATCGCGGGTCGCTGGCCTTTCAAAGACGTCTCAGGCAACCAAACTGGGTCGCTCTCATGCAACGTCGCTTTTTTCGTCCGACGCCACCACTGGATCCAAAGCCACGAGGAAATCCCGGTGATCGTCAGTGAGAGCCCGAGAAAGGCAACCGTGATCACAGCATCCACCCGGTTGTTGAAGCGAACCGTCCGTGCGTCCTTCAAAGCCTTGGTCGCCGTCGCAATGGCGGGTTCGCTGCCCGCAGCTTGCGCGTTGCCCAGCTGCCGCTCGAGTTCAGGGATCCGCTGGTCCAGACGACTCGCCGCCGCCACGAATCCGATCCGGGGGTCGGGATGCGCTATCTTGATCAAACTCGCAGTGGTGGTGACCGACAGCAGCCACACAAGCGGGACCAAAGTCACCAGCGCGAGCACCGGACGTCCCGAGCCGGATCGATTGTTCAGCTGCATCTTCAACAGAATGCTGGTCGCCAGACACAACGCGATGCTCGCGAGCAGCTGGTTGGCGATTCCGAAAATGGGCCACAAAGCCTTGATCCCACCCTCCGGATCTCGAACCCCGCAGATGAGAAAGAAACCCCATCCCCCTACGACAAGAAGGCTCGAGAGGACATTCCCGGTCAACCCGCTCGACTGCCGCAAGGGTCGAATCCAACGACCCAGCCCGTCCTGGAGCAGATACCTCCCAACGCGAGTTCCAGCATCCAACGTGGTTAAAATGAACAGAGCCTCGAACATCAGCGCAAAGTGATACCAGATGTCGAGCCATCGCCCCTGGGTCATCCGCGAGAAGATCTGCGCCATGCCCACCGCCAGGGTCGCTGCCCCGCCTGTCCGGCCAAACAACGTTTTCTCACCCATCTGTTGCGCAAGCGTGTCCATCTCCTGCTCCGATACCCTCACAGGCACTTGCTGATAGGGCCCTGTGCCGTCAGGTCCCCGGCTCATCCAGGTCATGCCCGACTGTTCCACCTTCGCGATGATGTCTGCTTTTGTGCCAACGACGTTCATTCCCATGTAGACGCCGGGGTCGAGGGTGCAGGCTGCGATCATCGCCATGATCGCGACCAGGGATTCCAGCAGCATCGCTCCGTAGCCGATGGGACGGCTGTAGCCTTCGCGGGTGATGATCTTTGGAGTAATGCCGCTCGCGATGAGCGTGTGGAACCCGCTGATCGCGCCACAGGCGATCGTGATGAAACAAAAAGGAAACAGCGTCCCGGGAACGACCAGACCGGAGCCATCGGCGAACTTGCTGACCGCGGGCATCTTGAGATCCGGCAGCACAAGCAAAACGCCCCCAGCCAGTGCGATGATCGTGCCCAGCTTCATGAAGGTGCTGAGGTAATCCCGGGGCGCGAGCAGGAGCCAGACGGGCAGGATGCTGGCAGCCAGTCCGTAGATGATGATGGACCACGC
>VHDG01000788.1 GCA_016871475.1 Verrucomicrobiota bacterium | reverse complement strand
GAGGGTCGATGCCGCGCGCGAACTCAAGCAGACGCTTGGCATCGGCACCCACTGCCAGATTGAGCAACTCCGCAGGGGTGGTGGCGATCTGCCCAATTCGTTGAAGACCTGCCGCGTTCAAACGCGCGGATGTCGCGGGCCCCACGCCGGGCAGCCATCGGTTGGGCAGGGGATGTAGAAAAGCGGTCTCACGTCCGGGAGGAACCGTGGCGAAGGATGCAGGCTTGTTGAGTTTGGACGCGATCTGGCTGACGAGTTTGTTCGAACCGATGCCTTCACTAATCGTGATCTTCAGCGATTGCCTGATGGCATTGCGCAGTGAATGAGCAATGGCGACGGGATCTTTGCCGGTGCCGGTAAGATCAAGATAACCTTCATCGATGGAGGTGACTTCCACATCCGGAGTGAAGTCGTAGGCATAACTGAACATCCACTGCGAAAAGCGTTCGTATTTCTCATAGTCCCCCGGCAATACGATGAGTTTCGGGCAGAGTTTGCGGGCTTTGCTGGTCGGCATCGGAGTGTAGATGCCGCAGCGCCTGGCCTCGTAGGAAGCGGATGCGATGATTCCGCGGCGATCCCCTCCGACGGCAACAGGTTTCCCCCTCAGCCGCGGGTCTGCAGCCTGCTCCACCGATGCGAAAAATGCGTCCGCATCGAGATGCACCACGGCCCGAAACTGTTTTTCCTGCGACATCGATCGAGAAAGCCTGTCCGGAAATGAGGCTGGAACCCATCCGGGCGACTTCTGGATACAACCCCTGGAACGGAGGCGACACAACATGCAAATCGAGGGGACATCCGTTGCTTGCGTTTGAGCGGTGAGGTTTTCATGCTGCCGCTCATGCACACCACTTTACTGCGTGAATCGTCGGACAAGCCACGGATGATGCTGCTGTCGAAATTTGCAGCCTGTTCGATGGTCAGAGCAGCAGGCGCTGCCTCACTTGTCCGGGGGTTGGGCTTGTTCATCCTGTTGTGTGGATCGGTTGTTTCGACGCAAGCAGCTCAATGGATCATTTCTGCAAACGAATCGAAGGTGGACCTGGTGAGTGGGGCTCCCCGGGTGGTGCTGAACCCGGCTCCGGACACTCTCACCCTGATGGATTTTTCGATGAACCCTCCCCGGGTGCTTCATATCACCAACGTGTCCAATTCGGTTCTCGGTCCGCCTTCCAACGTTGCAATCTCGTCTGATGGCCGTGTGGCCTTGATTGCTGATTCCATTCGGATCAATCCATTGAACCCCACCAATTGGCTTCCGCATTCGAGGATTCATGTCATGGATCTGACCCGGAATCCGCCTGTGATCGTTGGGGAGGGAACCGCTGGAGCCCAGGTGTCCGGAGTGGCCATCGCTCCAAATGGACGGCTGGTGCTGGCAGCCAATAGGGCAGGGGGCACTGTCTCCGTTCTGGCTTTGGATGGGACTCATCTGAAGAAGATTGGCGATGTGGAGATTGCGAACGGCCCTGATGAAGTCAGCGACATCGCCTTTGCTCCGGATGGTCGCCGGGCCTATGCGAGTGTTCGTGAGAAGAACCACTTGCGGGAACTGCTGATTGATGGGCAGCAAGTCACGGCGGGAGCGAGGAAGTTTTCGTGCTATGGACGTCCTTACCGGGTGATTACGACACCCGATGGCGCCTTGCTTTTGACCGCAGGGACCGGAGCTGGGAATGGACCTGACATGGATGCCATGACGGTCATTGACCTTGAGGCCAAGCCGCCGCGGACCACGGATCTGGTCCCGGTGGGTAACACGCCGGAGACCATAGAAATCAGCCCGGATGGACGGTGGGTTGTGTCACTGCTGATGAACGGATCGAATCTTCCTCCCGGGGATCCGAATCTGAAGGATCATGCCGAGATGCGAGTATTCCAGCGCTCGGGGCGGACATTCCGACACCGGCAGACCTTGAAGATCGGGCGTATTCCCGAGGGCGCGGCATTCAGCGCAGATGGCAAGTGGTTGGCTGTGCAGTGCCATCCCGATCGAAAAGTCTGGGTGTTTCGCATGACCCGCAGCGGGGCTGTGGATACGGGGCTGAAGATCGATGTTCCTGGCATGCCTTCGGGCATGGCTGGCAGCCGATGAGGGGGAATGGGGTGCTGTGAACGGCTGCATTTCGCATTTTCCCAGTCGGACCGCCTCTCGTAATCATGATCGTAATCGGCTGTTGGTCCTCGATGCCCAGGATTCCGTCGCGCAGTCGGTAGCTTGAGGGTAAGGAACATTCGCTACCGTTGCTAAAGGGATGGACAACAAACCAAGAACCAAGAACCAACCAACCAATCAATCCACAAAGCTAAACTCATTCATGTTAAACAGTACCCTGCAGGTGTTTGTGAGCCCGTGGTGAGAAGCGTAGGTGATTAGCTTGTCGGCTTCTTCGCGAGATGGGTTGCGAGAGAGCGCTGTT
>VHDG01000787.1 GCA_016871475.1 Verrucomicrobiota bacterium | reverse complement strand
CACGGGCTATTTGCACGCGAATCGGCAGGCCGAGGCGCTGGGCCTGGCCGAAGAGGCGCAGATCGTGGTGCCGAAGCAGCGCTGGTGAGAGCTACTGCTTTTCGACAAAATCCTTGATGCGCACTCCGGTGGCGGTAAGGTCTTTCTGCAGGCCACCGCCCATGAACAGTTCGATGATGCGCATGATGCCGCCCATGCTCATCGTGAACTCGATGGAGAGCTGGGTAGCGTCGCCATCGGGCTGGAAGGCATAGGTCGCCCCGAATGTCACGGGGCCGCCCCTGGCCTTGAATTCCATGCGCTCATTGGCCTGGAACTCCGTGACTTCGAAGTTGTAGGTCATGGCGCGGCCGCCGTCTTTACGCTTCTCGACGCCCCTGACACCCTTGGCCATCGGCCCTTCGGTCTCGGTGCTGATGTTGCGTGAATCCCACTTCCGGTGGTTCTTGACGTAGTCCGTGCCAACGATTCTGAATACGTCTGGAATGGGCTTGTTGATTTTGACGACGGTTGTAGCCTTTACCATCAATGACTCCTTTTCGTCGCCAGAATGGCGTGTCATGCTGATGCGCGACATAGTAGCACAGAGTCGCACAAAGAGATAGTATCTGCTAACGGTTCGAAGGAGGGGCGATGGTGAAATCAAAGATGGCTGGGAAGGTGCAGACGGTGCTGGGGCCGGTGGAGCCGGACGCGCTAGGTGCTACGCTCACACACGAGCACCTGTTGTTCGACGCGAGCACGATTCCCGTGGCGCCGCCGGACGAAGCGAGCGAGCGGTCGTGGAAGGACGCACCGTTCACGATGGAGAGGCGGGGAGGGTTGGCCAAGCGTTTCCTGGGAGGGTGTCATAACAACGAGCTGCGGAGCGTGGATGTGGCTATCCATGAGGCGCTGCGGTTCAAGCACGCGGGGGGCGGCACACTGGTGGATGTGACAAGCGGCGGGTTATGCCGCGACCCGCTGGGGCTGGCGCGTATTTCGCGGGCCGCAGGCTTGAATATCGTGATGGGAGGCAGCTACTACATGCCGGTGGCGCACCCTCCGGGCACAGATAGGAGGCCGGTGGACAGCATCGCTCAAGAAATCATCCGGGATATCACGGTAGGCGTGGGCGAGACGGGTGTGCGGATGGGCGTCATCGGCGAGGTGGGCAACATGTGGCCCGCAAGGCCGGTGGAGGCGACGGTGCTCAAGGCATCGGCGCAGGCGGCGCTGGAGACCGGCGCGAAGGTGCTCATCCATCCGGGGTACCACCTGAAGTCGCCGCCTCACGTCATCGAGACGCTGGTCAAGGCGAAGTTGCCTCCGGAGCAAATCATCATGGGGCACCTGGATGCGTTCCACGACCGGGCGTGGCTGCGCGATCTGACACAGATGGGGACGTTCCTGGAGTGGGACCTGTTCGGACTGGAGGACTCGGAGTTGGGCGCGGTGGCGGGCCAGCCGGTGGACTTCGGCTCGGACGTGCAGAGACTGGACGACGTCGAATTCGCGCTGAGCCAGGGGTGTGGAGAGCGGGTGGTGCTGGGGCACGACGTGTGCACGCAGTTCCAACTCACGCGCAACGGCGGGAAGGGGTACGCGCACATCCTGGAGAACATCGTGCCGAGGATGCGCAAGCGCGGGTTCACCGAGACGCAGGTACACAACTTGCTGGTGGCGAATCCGGCACGGGCGCTGGCGTTCCGGTAAGGCTCCAAGTATGGTAGCTTCATTCCATGCCTAAGCATATCGCTAAGATACGCTGGTCTCGTGAGGATGCACTACTTGGTGATGGTCAACACAGCTACGCGCATGTGTGGGACTTCGATGGGCTCATTCAGATACCGGCTTCAGCCTCTCCCCATTTGGTTCCACCCCCTTTGTCTTTGGAGGCGGCAGTGGACCCCGAGGAGGCGTTTGTTGCAGCCATCTCAAGCTGCCATATGTTGTGGTTCCTTTCGCTGGCCACGGCAGACGGATGGGAGGTGGATGTGTATGAAGATGAAGCTGTGGGCACTCTTTCACGAACCTCGGACCGTAAGCTCGCTATCACAGAGGTCGTGTTACGGCCACGCATCCAGTTCAAGGGCGGTAACAAGCCGGCATCAGTTGACGTGGAAGCTCTCCATGAAAAGGCCCACGCCCGATGCTTCATTGCGAATTCGATCAAGAGCCAGATTCGTATTGAGGCGGAGAAACCATAGTCATTTGCTATCTCTGAATGGGTAACAGACGGGGTCTCTTTGGCTTTCACTAGATCCGTCTAGCGGTTGCTGGGCGCAGCTACGGACTGGTACAATGAAACGGGTGTTGGGGATTCGTCTAGTGGTAGGACGACAGACTCTGGATCTGTAAGCCGAGGTTCGAATCCTCGATCCCCAGCCATACGGCGCATTCGTCTAGCGGCCAAGGACATCGCCCTCTCAAGGCGAAGATCACGG
>VHDG01000786.1 GCA_016871475.1 Verrucomicrobiota bacterium | reverse complement strand
AGAGAGATCCCGCATAGGGGCCCATGACGGGCGGACCCGTCTCGGAGGCTGGCAGCGGATCGATGTGAAGGAATGGGTCAGCAAAGAACCCATGGTCTGAGGCGTTGTTCCGATCAGAGTTGGCGATGACCAGGGTCAGAAAGCGGGCTTGTGCGGGGATGGGAAGATCGATGATGCGCTCCCCGCCTGCGATGTTGGTTTGTCTGTAAACCTCCGCCCCATCCAGAAACACCAGGGCGGCGATGCTTCCGCCCGACTGCATGCGGGAATCGGCAGCCACCGCGGTGAGCCCAGTGACCTGACGCCCGTTTCGGGAGGATTCAATGGCATCGAGATCAAAGGTGATCCCTTTCTGCGTCATGCCGGAGAGGATGGAATGGCGAAATGGATCCTCCAGATAGCGTGGCAGGTAATGAGCGGAGGTGCTGTTTACTTTTGTGGGATCCCCGAGCAGCCCCGCGCCATCATACCAAAATCCGGGTGAAGGATCGTTGTCACCTGCACGGACAATGGTTGACAGCCCGGTGGTTGTGATGGTTTGTGCCGCAACCAAAGTGCCATCAGGCACGAACACACCATCAATCATGGGATGCTCAACAGGTTGGAAAGCTCCCGGAGCGGTTGGGATGTTGTCACCGCTTCCATAGGAAGCGACCTGTGCTCCCGTGACGGGATTGATGCCGTTCCTTGCGCCCGACCCGGGCAGCGATCCATCGCCGCCTCCAACGATGTCTGCCAGATCCACGATGTCGGTTGTGACCAGACGATTCTCGTTCATCAGTGTCCGGATCGAGCTGATGGGCAGGGCTCCTTTGACGACCCAGAGCTCGTCGAGGCCCCCCTTAAAGGTGTTCGTATCAGCCTGGTTTCTTCCAATGTGCCAGGGACGAGCGTTCTGGACGAGGGGCAGTTCTGCGGGGCCTTTGCCGACCAGAGTCGAAAACACGAGGACACCGTCGAGGTAGATCTTACCGACTTGTGCGTCCCGATCCCAAACCGCAGCCACATGTTGCCAGACATTCGAGACAATGGTGCCGCCGTTACCGGCCCAGACCGCTGCGGTGGCGGGCATGGCGGCCGGTCCGCGATGGGTCATCTTGGCTGCGGTATCGACGCTGAACAGAAATGCCTGTGGATTTGAATGATCAGCCAGAATGGGGTTGACGCCCCGGTCGGCAGGTCGGACCCATGCGGCGAGCGTGTAGCTTCCAGACCAGAGCTCATCCAGGTACGGGATGGTGAGATAGTTTCCCGGAGCTCCATCCAGCGCGATTCCGCTGCCCCCGAAACGTCCTTCTGCGTCCTGGGTCACGCCCGCAGTGGCCACGGCAGTTTTGGGCTTACCGGCCGCGTTGGGTCGTCCCGTGGAATCAGCTGCCGTGCTGCCTGAGGTCTCATCGAAGCTCCAGTGCGCGATGACCTCGGCCTGGCTTTGGCGACCGAAGGCTTCGCGGAAACCAGGAAGGCTCTCGGCGATGGCGAGGTAGCCACCGGCAGGGAGAATCGTTCCGGGTGGGAACAGGAAGTCGATGCCTTCACTAAACCGCCATCCGCCCAGGGAAATGTCCGTGGGGCCGGTGTTGTGAAGCTCCACGAACTCAGCACGGACGGGATTGGGTTCGGCGTTGGCGTGGATCTCGTTGATGACGACGGCTGCGGGCAGAGGTAGTGCGGAAGTGAGCGCAGCAAAAAGAAGTACAATGGGCTTCATGATAACGACTTCGACGACTCTTCGGACTTAGTATTTCGGGTTGCCACGGGAACGTAACAGAGTTCCCAGAGCAAGCAAGGGCGTTGGTTATCACTCCTTGCGACGATTCCTGAGACATCTTCGGGGAGTGCTCGCTGACTTGCCGAGAAGCCGAGAGCCCGGACGGTTTATCGGCAGGTTTAGCGGATGATGCAGGTTGGGAAGAGTGCAAGGCGAGTGATCAGTGACTGGGAGCGCTGGCATCCTGCCGGCAATTCACCCCGAGATTACATGGCAGAGAAGGGAAGGGCGCAGGCGCGCGAGGGCGGCTCTTGGTTCGTGCGCCTTCGATTACGATTGCGATTACGAGGGGAAGGGAGGGGAGGGGACGGAGGCGGAAGAGGTGAGATGCGCTCCTAGCTCAAGAGAGCGGCCACAATTCGCGCTGTCCGATCAACGGAGGCCAAATGGGCAAAGCCCGAGCATCCCGAAGGATGGACAACAAACCTGGGAGCCTCTTGCCGAAAGCTTGGAAGTCGGACGTGCAGTTCGTTGTCCACTCTTCGCCTCGTTGAAGATCGACAGAATCGCAACCGCGTGACGGTCGAAGGTGCAGACGAGCGGAGTCAGAGGAGGACCTTCCGAAGGACGTCGATTGCACGGTCGATGTCGTCGGTCGTGTGATGGAGATGGGTGACGAATCGGATGGTCGCGTCACTAACGGGCAGGGTGCGGACTCCGGCG
>VHDG01000785.1 GCA_016871475.1 Verrucomicrobiota bacterium | reverse complement strand
GAACGGTGCGCAAATCAGCAGACGGCCTGTGCGTTCGGAGAGCGCAATCAGGTTGTTGGCTTCCGTCAGCGTCGTCGCGAACGGTTTCTCAACCAGAACATGTTTTCCGGCTTCGAGCGCAGCCTGAGCCCACCGTGCATGTTCGGACATCGACGTGAGGATGATCACCGCATCGAGGTCGTCCGCTTCAATGACATCCCGGGCATCCGTGGTGAAGCGAGCAGTTTGAAGGAGGCTGCGAGCTGAGGATCGTTGGGCCTCCCGACCGCAAGCGAGGATGACCTCGACCGCACCTCGCGCGCGAAGTCTGTCGATAACCATCTGGTAAGCGCCAAGCACGTTACCGCACCCGATGATTCCAAGCCGGAGCGGCGAACTGGCTTTGCTGGCGTCGGGGTTCATCTGCGAAAGGAAGCGGGGAGGCGGACTTCAAGATGTTGCGAACTCGTTGCGGTCAGGTGCTTCGAGGTTGTGGGTGTCATGGTTCAGGTGGCCGTATGGAATCAGTTCCGCCTTCGCTCTGCAACAACTCGGAAGAGCGGGCGAAACAGGCGGGTACATCTCGCATTGTCCCGGTGCGACCCCTCCTCCTACTCGTAATCGTAATCGGTCTCTCGTCTTCGCTGCCCACGATTGCCTGCAGAATAAACCGCGGATGGCGCGGATCGCACGGATAAGACAGGAAGCGCGAAACTGATGTTTCCCCAGCCGAGTCATCCGAGTCATCCGCGGCTTCCGCCCCTCCGGCCCCGCATCATCGATTCGGGCAGGGACTGATTCGAGCCGGAGATGCCGGACTCGAGTTGCCGACTGCACGACGCAATTGCGCCTACCAAGGACGAGAGGCGATTACGATTACGATTACGAGGGGATCGGAAGGGGCAGGGAATCAGTTCCAAACTGCCTGGCAACACCCTTCTCTCTCGGCGCCTGTTCCATGCTCTGAAACCACCGATGGGTGGACCACGGATTACTCGGAAGACACGGAATAAGAGGGAACAACTAGACCGGTTCTATTTCCGTGTGGTCGGTGTGGTCCGTGGTTCTCACTCTTCTTCGGATCTTCTCTGTCACGATGGAATCCTGGACAGCGAGGACCAACAGCCGATTACGATTACGAGGGACCGGAAGGTGAGGAGATCAGTGAACTGCGGCAATCCTGCGCTGTTGTGATTTGCCTGCGATGGACAGTTTTACGGTCTCACCGGCTTTGTGATTTGCGAGCTGGCTCCCCAAGGGGCTTTGAGGGGTGATCACGAGAATCTCCTTGGAGTCGTGAACGATTTCCGTGCCACCTGCGCAGTTTGCAACGAAGTAGTAGAGAAGCTCCTTGCCGTGCTCGAGTGCCACAAGCGCTCCGGGAGCGACGGTGGAGCTTCGCAGTATGGGGCCGGCGAGCATGCCACGAAACTGGAGTAGAGCCTCCTCCACTTCTGCCAGCTGCCTGGCCTGGCCTCGGGCCAGATAGGAAGCCTCCAATCCCCGGGTGTCGTACTTGTTCTCAGCCTTGCTTTGTTCGCTGGTCGCTTCGTCAAAGGCTGCCTTGGCAGCTCGACGATACATCTCCAGTTCGTGCTCCAGCTTCGCGACGATTTTTTCAAGAACCGGCTTCTTGTTCACGGGATGGAATTGAATGTCAGGGTATGGCGGGGGTCAACAGCCGATAGTAACGCGAGTCCCCGGTGCCTTCAGGATCTGTGATTCGTTCGGTCCGAGCTCCGGTGCCGGATGGCACGTTCTTCAGAAGCATCCAGCTGCCTTGTCCCAGGACGGAACGGTACAGGACGCTGTAGGTACGGTTCGGAACCGCATGGAATTCGAGGATGACTCCCTCCTGACTGGTCCTGGCTGAAGTGACCTTCAGGTAGCTCAACGGATCTGAGGGATTGGTTCCAGATATGTACTCATCCCTGTTGTTGACTGTGTCGCCATCGGTGTCCCGGAGGGCGTCGTTTGCCGAGTCTGGGTTCAAGCCGTTCGCGACCTCCCAGTCGTTGGGAATTCCATCCGCATCGGTGTCAGTTACCAACGTGAGAGCCGCATTTGGACTAGCCGGGCTTGCGCTCGCTGCATTGGCAACAACCACGCTGTAGTTTCCGGCGTTGATGGCCTGGACGTTCGAGATAACGAGAATGGAGACTGAGGACGTGTTTGTGATGTTGACGACAGCTGTTCCGTTGCGTCGCCACCGGTAGATGAATGGAGAGGAGCCCTGGGCCGAGGCGCTAAATACGGCCGTCGCTCCCGCAGGGACCGAGACCGGAGTGGGGCCTTGAACCAGAACCGCGCGCTCCATGACCGTGAGCGTGGCTACAGCGCTTCGAATTGCGAGGGCGCCGTCCGTGACCATGCAGTCGTAGGCTCCTGCATCCTGGAATCGCAATCCACGCAGGGCGAGCGTGGCACTGTTCGCCCCCTGGATTGGATTTTCGTT
>VHDG01000784.1 GCA_016871475.1 Verrucomicrobiota bacterium | reverse complement strand
AGGCACACCGCTTCACGGACGTTGTGAGTCACAAACAGGATCGTTTTTTTGCGTTGCGACCAGATTTCCTGGATGTCGCCGTAGAGTTGTTCGCGCGTCATCGCATCCAGGGCGGCAAATGGTTCATCCATCAGCAACACTCTTGGATTGGGGGCAAGCGACCGGGCCAGTGCGACGCGCTGCTTCATGCCGCCGGAGAGCTCATGGATGTTTGAATGCTGAAATTTCTCCAGGCCCACCAGACGGATGTAAAACTTTGCTATCTCGCGCCGTTCCTTGTCGTTCAGTTTGGGTTTGAGCTTCAGCCCAAACATCACGTTGCCCATGACGTCCAGCCAGGGGAACAGAGCTGATTCCTGGAACATCATCAATCGCTCGCTGCCGGGACCGGTCACGGGCTTGCCGTCTGCCGTGATCTGCCCCTTGGTCGGCGATTCCAATCCGGCCACGATGTTGAGAAGCGTGGATTTTCCACAACCGCTCGGACCCACGAGACATACAAACTCTCCTTCACGAATGGTGAGCGAGATATTCTCAAGAGCCGTCACACGACCCCGGGACGTCTCAAAACACTTGTCCACCTTATCGATGACCAGCTTTTCCGGAGGGGCATTGAGTAGCTCGGTGTCGATGCTCATGGCATGGGCGTGGGAGTCGTCGAAACAGCCGTGGTTGAAGAGGGTGCGACGCGGTGGAACAGCTTGCCAAGATCCACTTCCGTTCGGATGAACCCGGTCCTGCGCATGTCTTCCACGATACGTTCGACTGACTTTTGGAGCGGATCCGTGGTCAGATGGATGCGTTTCCAGGATTCTCTCAGAAGCGCCTCAGGGAGAGGACGCCGGGTCTGCTCCTTGAACTCATCGTTCACAAGTGTGCGAGCCTCCTCGGGGTTTGCTTCCAGCCACACAGTCAGTTCACTGTGCGCCTTCAGAAATGCTGCGGCCAGGTCGGGATATTCATTCAGGAAGCTTTCACGTCCCGTTACGAGCGTGGTGGCATAACGTCCGCCCAGATCTTTCCATAGCTCGGATTCTTCCAGGAACACCCGGCCGCCGGCTTCAGAGACCAAGCGGCTCACCCAGGGCTCGATCGTCCACACGGCGTCGAGTTCCTTCTTCTTGAACAGAGTGTAGAGATCTGGATTTGCAGTAGGGATGACGAGTGCATCTCCACCCGTGAGGCGGATCTGGAGACCTCCGTGCATCAGCCAGGTCCGTGCGGCGATATCCTGGGTGTTTCCCAGCTGAGGAGTTCCGATTTGACGGTTCCGGAAGTCTTCGACCGACTTGAGAGGTCCGTCACCTTGAACCACCAAGGCGGCCCCACCACTGCAGGCGCCTGCAATGATGCGGATCTCGCGTCCCTTCATGCGAACATAGGCGTTGATGGGAGGAGTAGGCCCTGCATATGCGAGATCAATGCTCTTGGAAAGCAGGGCTTCCATGGCTGTGGCGCCGCTGTTGTAAACGTACCACTCCAGTTTCACACCAGACCCCAGGCGCTTTTCGAACCAGGGGCGGCCCTGTCTGGCCAGTGCGCGACCTGCCAGGGCTTGGGCGTGTGTGAGATGAGGAAAGTGTCCAACGCGCAAAACCACAGCAGATTCTGCAGCGATTGTTTCCTGCCATGCGGTTGCTGCACCGAAGGTAACCAGGAGCGCGAGATACCAGACGCGTTGCAGAGTGAAAAGTCCCAGGGGATTCATGCAGCGGCTTTCTTCTTCTTGGTCTTGTTCGACCGGCCGTCTGCGTGGCGTTGACGCAGGGTGACTTCAACGGTTTGTTGCAGGGTGCATCGATCCAGGACGTTTGAGATGGCGTTCCGGACATCGAGCATGAGGAGTCTCAAGCCGCAGTGTTCCTCATCCGGGCAGCTGCACCGATCATAAGCACTCAGGCTCACGCAGCCGATGGGGGCGAGGGGGCCGTCAACCTTGCGAACGACATCACCCATTCGGATGGAATCCATGGGCTGGCTCAACCGATAGCCTCCCTTGGCTCCCCGCTCACTCTCGAGCAGGCCTTGCTCCTTGAGCAGGCTGAGGATTTGCTCCAGAAACTTCACCGGCATGTTCTCCTTGTCAGCGAGCTCCGTGACGGGAACCAGCGCACGGCCTTGCTTCTGGGCCAGGCCCAGATGAATCAATGCCCGAAGCGCATATTCGCCGCGTTTGGTGAGTTTCACAGGCGGCAAAGCCTAGTGACGCAGTAGGGTTTATCAAGAAGAGATTCAGCCGCCCGCAACGATGCGCACGATTTCAAGCCGATCACCGGCTTGGAGTTGCCTTTCTGCAAACTCTGAGGGCGCAACGGCCTCTCCGTTGTGCTCCACTACGACGCTGCGTGGCAGCAGCCCCTGGAGGGTCAGGAACTGTTCCATGGTGCAGGGAAAGGTTGTCGGGATTCTCTGACCGTTCGCGAGAATGTATGGCTCTTCCAAGATCGGA
>VHDG01000783.1 GCA_016871475.1 Verrucomicrobiota bacterium | reverse complement strand
TCAGTCTGAAATCCCAGTCCGCATCCACACGCGACACTTCCATTTTATGAGCGCATCCAATCTCGACATCGTTCTCATCAACCCAAACAGCCGGAAGAAGATTTACCAATCCCTCGGCGGATCCCTTGCTGCCGTCGAACCTCCGGTCTGGGCTGGACTCATGTCCAGTTACCTTCGGGGCAAGGGTTACAGCACGCGCATCATCGATGCCGAGGCGGAGGAGCTGGCTCCGTCCGAGATTGCAAAGCGCGTCAAGGAATTGAACCCGGTGCTGACGGCGATCGTGGTGTATGGGCACCAGCCAAGCGCTTCGACACAGAACATGACGGGCGCGAGCGCTGCGGCCACGGCGATCAAGTCGAGCAACCCTGATACGAAACTCCTGATGGTGGGTGGACACGTCGCCGCGCTGCCGAAAGAAACACTGAACACCGAGCGCGTCGACTACACCTGCGGGGGCGAGGGCCTGGTCACAATGGCGGCTTTGATTGATGCGCTCAAGGGCGGGCGCAGCGAGGATCTACAGAAGGTTCCGGACCTCTGGTTCTGGGAGAAGGCCGGCAAGGCGGCCTATTCGGCCGTGTCCGCTCCCTTGGTGAAGGACCTGGATGCGGAAATGCCGATGATGGACTGGGAACAGCTGCCCATGGATCGGTATCGGGCACACAACTGGCACTGCTTCGGGGACCTGCAGCGTCAGCCGTATGCCTCCATCTACACCACGCTGGGATGCCCCTATCATTGCAGCTTTTGCTGCATCCAGGCTCCGTTCAAGAGCGGTGAGAAGGCCTTGGGCATGAAGGAGTCGTCGAGCAGCTACCGCTTCTGGAGCCCCAACAAGGTGCTGGATCAGATCGAGTTCCTGGTGAGGAAGCACGGGGTGCGGAATCTCAAGTTTGCGGACGAGATGTTCGTGCTGAATCCGAAGCATGTTCACGGGATTTGTGATGGAATCATCGAACGGAAGCTGGACTTGAACATCTGGGCCTACGCCCGGGTGGATACCGTCAAGGAGGGCATGTCAGAGAAGCTGAAGCGGGCGGGCGTCAACTGGCTCGTGTTCGGCATCGAGGCGGCGACCGACCGGGTTCGGGCCAACGTCGAGAAGCGCTTCCAACGCGACGAGGTCTACAAGACCGTGGCCAAGGTGCGTTCGGAGGGAATCAACGTGCTGGGCAACTACATCTTTGGACTTCCTGAGGACGACCAGGAGTCCATGCAGGACACGTTGAACCTTGCCCTGGACCTGAACACGGAGTTTGCCAATTTTTACTCTGCGATGGCCTATCCGGGATCATCGTTGTATCGGATGGCAGTGAAGGAAGGGTGGGCGCTTCCGGAGACCTGGAGCGGTTACTCTCAGCACTCCGTGGACACCCTGCCTTTGCGGACACGGCATCTGAGCGCGGCCGAGGTGCTGAAGTTCAGAGATCAGGCCTTCCATAACTACTTCAGCGACTCGAAGTATCTGAAGATGGTTGAGCAGAAGTTCGGCGCCCCCACCGTTCAACACATCAAGGAAATGACCCAGCACAAGCTGGAGCGCAACCTTCTGAAATCTTCGCGGATCGCCGCGTAAGGGAAGGGAAGGGGATGGGCAAGGCAAGCTCCCGATGGCTACCCGGTGTGGTCGCGTTGGGTGTTTGCCTGGCGATGCAGGGATGCTCCAGACGTTCCGTCCGCATGGGGAACACCCCGCCGATCCCAAAGGCTCGTACGCAGCCCAGATTTCGGCTGCGAAAAGGTTGCTCGATCAACGTGAGGACTGGGGCGAGAGAGCTGAATGGGAGGTTCTTCCACTGAAGGAGGGTTGGGAGCTGATCGCCTGGAGGATCCACTACCCGGACAAGACAGGACCTTCGCGGTATCTGCCCTGGGGCTGCGCAACCATCCGATTGGATCGGAACCTCAAACCGATCTACTACAAGAAACGCGGGTAGCAGTGGTGAGCCCAGGCTCGTTGTCCCTCCTTCAGCCCAAGTTTCCCACGCTCCTTTGCCCATGGATTCGCCCTACATCGTTTTTCCCTCCATCTTCAAGTTGTGATGAAGCCCGAAATCCCAGCTGAGGGTGGGTAACCATCCAACCACAAACCACGAACCACGAACCACGAACCACAAACCACCCCCTCACGCCTGAAAACCCGGCCCTGACTCGAGTAGCCCACTGCGTTACCGAATCCGGGGCATGGAGGAGAAACAGCCGATTACGATTACGATTACGAGGGCGGTCGCACCGGGAAGATGTGATATGCGCCCACGTGAGTCGCAGATGAGCTTGTCAACAAGCTGCCTCACGATTACAACCCCGCCATGAATCGCCGCCACTTTCTCCAAGCCGCCACTGCAGCGGCTGCCTTCGTTCCCATCGCATCCCGTGCCGCTGACTCGGAATTCGCCGACGTGAAGAAGCGCATCGCGCTGATCGGAGCAGGATGGTACGGGAAATGTGACCTTT
>VHDG01000782.1 GCA_016871475.1 Verrucomicrobiota bacterium | reverse complement strand
GAGCACGGAGCCCGACAAGTAGATCTCCTCCGGTGGGTTGACTCCGGTTCCGGTCACCCTGGTGAGGGCGAGGCTGTTGTAGCTAATCCGTGAGGACGGCAGGTTGTTGCGGTACACCTCCGCACCGTTCAAATACACCGCGGCCCCGTCGTTCACAGCCAGAGTCAGCCGGACACCCTCGTAGTCTCCGGGGCTTTGCACAACAAATGAGTTCCTGAAATAGGCTGTGACATGCCGTAGCGCGGCGTTGGTTCCATTTCGGATTGTAGTCGAAGTCCCCACGAACCCATAGCCCAGCGGCGCTGCTCCCATCTGCCAGGTGGAATCGTTGAAACCCACGGCCTGCCAGTTGGTCCCCTGGTTGGATCCGTCGTCGAGATACTTCCAAAGCTGTCCCCTGCCCACCATGCGAGTCGCCGCCTCGCGAGGCCGGACTGTGAAATCCAGCGAGCCAGATGTGATCATTCCTCCCTCGGTGTCGGTCGCGCGCACGGTGAGCTGATGTGGACCGGTGGAGGCAGAGGTCCAGGAATAGCGATAGGGGGCTGATGAATCCTCCCCTATCACGACACCATTGGCCAAAAATTCGACCTTCGTCACGCCCACGCCGGTTCCACCGGCAACCACCTCGGCCTCCATGCTCACGGTCTCACCAAAGGTGTACACCGACTGAGCGGACGGAGCGGTGATCCAGCATCCTCGCTCACGCGCAGCGGTGGCCTCCAAGTCCAGTCTCAAGTCAAATACGAGATCGGAGCTGCTGGGTCCAGACTGGTGCACCTCGGCTGCGATGACATTGGTGCCCGGAGCAAGGTAATCCAGATGCTCACCCTGGAGGATGGAGCCGAGCCACAACGCGCCGTTGTCAGAGGCATTGGTGGCGGTTGTGGTGTGCGACAGGGTTCCGGGCGGAAGATTGTCCCGGAACACCTCCTTGCCATTAAGATAGACAGCGATGCCATCATCGCGCCTGACCCGGAGATCCAGGTTTTGAACCGATCCCGGGTCCACAACGTTGAACGGTCTGCGGAAGTAGATGGTGGGGAATCGGCCGCCGGAGGGACCTCCATTGATCGTGGTGGTGAGGTTCGCCGCACCGAAACCGAGTGCTCCCGGGGCGTTGGACCAGCCTGAGGCATCAAAGGCAGGCTGCTGCCATCCCGCCGGCGGAGCCGCAGCGCGAGCCAGGTAACTCCAAGCGGAGCCCGATGGAATCACAGTCGAAGCGAAGGTTTCCACTTGCGGCGGTATCACCACGATCCGGACGGGCGCAGACGTCAGCTGCAAGCCGCCTGCGGTGGCGATCACCCGCAGTCTCTGCGTGCCTTCAGCGTTCGCCACCCACTGATGCTCGAACGGAGCTTGTGAAGTCTCGCCGAGTTTCTCAGGCCCGAGGAAAAACTCCACGCGCGAGACCGCAGACGCCGCAAACGCTGATGCCTTGATCAGCACACTCGATCCCAGCTCAACCCGGTCAAGATCCGAAGGCTGTGCCACATACGCAAAGCTGAGACCGGTCAGGTTCGTGAGTCGGACGCCACTGATGGCGAGATCGAAGGCCAGATCCGAGCTGTTGAGCGTGGATTGATGAACCTCGGCGGCAATCCAGTTCGTGCCAGCGACCAACTGGCTGTTTGGCAGCGTCGCGAGCAGGTAGGAATCCGGTTCCACGGAATCAGACGCAAGTGTGCTGTAGGTCAATGCCCCGGAAGGGAGATTGTCCCGGAAGAACTCCGTTCCATTGAGATAAACCGCCACGCCGTCATCGCGAAGAACTTCCACGGCGAAGTTGGTGAAGGTTGTGGGGTTGGCCACCACGAAGCTCTTGCGGAAGTAATAGGTGGGAAACTTGTTTTCAGAGTTGCCGCCGAATCCAAGCGTCGTGGTCTCCCCGCCCTCCCCGTATCCGAGAATGCCTCCGCCGGTCTTCCAGGATCGATCATCGAACGTTGCCTCCTTCCATGCCGCCGGTTGCGCGACTCCCGTGTCGAGATAGCGCCAGGCCGCCGCCTTCTTGGCAATGAGCGGCGTCCTCACCAAAAACGAACCAGCGACTCCCACAAAATCGATGGCCTCGCGGTCCGGCCCAACCACAACAGGGTTCTGAAAATATGGCTGCGCGAAGGACAGAGACCCGGAGACTGGCTCAAGCGCCGATACAACATGGGAGCCGGCTGGCAGATTCACCAACTGATAAGCACCGTCTGAATCGGACCATGCAGAAAAAGCGGTCCCCGCAAGAATCTTGATCCCGCCAAGGGGCAGACCTTGTGTGTTCAGCACCCGCCCGGTGATTCGATACGTAACCGGCGCTCCCACCCGAACGATCAGGGTCTTGCGAAACACCCCGCCCTTCATGTCGCTGATCGAACACTGCACGGCGTACTCCCCCGCCTCGGCGAATCGATAGCTGGCCGTCGGCTTGTTATCGACGGAAAAGTCCTGCCCCGCGAAGTC
>VHDG01000781.1 GCA_016871475.1 Verrucomicrobiota bacterium | reverse complement strand
GACGCGGACCGGATAGAGACCCGCTTCCGTCACCAGGATGTTAAACACTGTGTCGGAAGCTCCGCGACCACCGTCGAACTGAGAGAACGTCTGGCCGAAGTAGTCACTCAACCCGCGACCGATGCTGAAGCGGAAGCCGTCATCGCTGTTAACGACGAGGGTGTGCAAGCCGGCCGGCAACATGACGTAGCCACTGACTTCAATGGTCATGTTGTTCTGATCACCGGAGGGAATGCCAGGGAAGGTGATTTCGGGATAACCATTCGCTGCGTGGAAGTTTCCTTGCGCGGCAGACGCTTGGTCGAAGTTCACCACGCCATCGATCGTGAACACGTTGCCGGCCACGTGGGCAGTGCGTCCATCGACGACTGCGGCGGCATCAGCTTTGTTCACGATGGGAGCGCCATCGGTGTCCAGGTAACCCCGAGCGAGCTGGCGCTCGGCGTTGACCGTGCGGTTCACATCGCCAGGACGACGATTGCCGTCTTCCCAGACCGTGCGAGCCATCCAGCCTGGGGTCAGGCTGGCGACATCCAGGCCGCTGCTGAGTGACGAAGGCACGTTGGAGTAATTGATCACCGTGAACTGACGGAGACCTGCGCCATCAGCGCCGTTCGTGTCCTTCGCATTCACCTGCAGGTTATGTACGGAACCTGGGTCGAAGTAAGTTCCAGCCGGAAGCTCGAAGGAAAACACCGTGTTCTCATCCGTCTTCACCACGCTGACAGGTGTTACTGCAACCCCATCCAAGGCGAATGTGGCCGTGGCTGGATCGACAATCGAACCGGTGGCAACGCTGTCCGTGAGCGTTATCCGGTACTTGTTGGCGCCGCCCGATGCGCCACCCACCACGAATTTCTCAGCGGGTGTCGTAACGATGACCAGGTTGTCGGCATGGTGATGCGCGTTTGCACCACCCGTGCGGCCTGCAAATACGATGCGGCCAGAGCTCGGACCATAAGGAGTCGCGAAGTTGTCGAGAATCTTCTCGCCCTTGTAACTCACATCCACAGTGCCGTCGGTATCGACAACAGCGCTCAAACGCGCCCATCCCATACCGGGAACATCGAACGGAGTGCCTGCGCTTCCGTCCTCGGGATTTGTGGGAATACCCCGAGGCCCTGTTTGGAGGGAGGTCAGATCCTCCAGCGCTCCGTTGAGGGTGGGGTAGGCTTTGTTGAAGATGATGGCGTTATCAACGCGAACGGTGATGCCGACGACGTCAGAACCGCCGGAAAACCATTCGTCCAAGCAGAGTGCCAGGCCGCTCTTGACACCTTCTTCAGGCAAGTTGCCTTCGCCGGTAGGGCTGGAAGCCCAGTCGTTGCCATCAGGGTTGCCATCGTTGTCCAGGGAACCGTCACCAGTTCGGGCGTAGTTGACGGAATAGCCGTCAGCAGGCCTATCTGTGCCACCGCCCGTTCGCAGGTCCACATCGAATGTGAAACCCGCCACAATTTTGCCCTCATCGAAATCGTCGAAAACGATTTTGCCGCTCTGGCCGTTGCGGGCATCGGTGATGGAGATGTAGCCGGAGGCAGCAGGATCACCTGCACCGCCGGAGGGACGCCACGCCGCCACTCCGCGCAGAACCAGGTCTGCAGTCGGATCTGTGTCAAAGTTGTGGGTAAAAGTCCCCGCATATGAAGAGGCAATTCCAGCACCGAGCAAAGCCAGCGCTGTCATTGCGGCCTTAGGAATAGGAACACGCATAGGATTAGTTTATTTTTTGAACATCACAGCCCGTGAAACAGGGCCTGCCATGAGTACACACATACTCAAAAAAACCTTTGGACAGGTTCCCCGCATCGAAACTGCATTGACCCGGGCCGCATCAATATTGATTGGGAGCGTTAGTACTACCCCACCAACCATGGTGGGTCAATCAAAATGTCGCGAACTGAGGCACAAACTTCAGGGCGCAACCGAGGCTGCTGGTTGGTTCGGAACTTGCCTTGCAGGACCTGCTGATCTCCATCCAGACCACCGGACTTTGGTCTCGATGGAGTAGAGGTAACGGCGGGCGACAATATACATGGTACGCCCCTCGTCGCCTCCCCAGCAGAATCCCGCAGGAGAAAGCGCCGTGCCAATCTGTCCCACTGCACTTCCGTCAGATTTGTAGACATGGATGCCGTTGGCGGCCGTAGTCCATAGCCGGCCGTCCTCGTCACAGCGGAGCGTTCCCGGATTCCCGGGATTCACCCTCACTACAGTCTTAACATCGGCCAAAGAGCCATCCCCCTTAACCTGATATGAATGGATGTGATGAAATACATTTGTCACTCCTGAGTCGGAAAAATAGAGGATCGACTCATCCGGCGAGAAACAAATGCCTGAAGGCCGTTCAAAGGGACCGGCCAATCGGGTCGTGTTGGTTGTCTTGGGATCAAATCGATAGATGAAGTTTCCCCCTTGCGGGCTTGGCTTTCCACGAGGCACTCCATAATCAGGGTCAGTAAACCA
>VHDG01000780.1 GCA_016871475.1 Verrucomicrobiota bacterium | reverse complement strand
CATCGCGGACCAAGCGCCGATTACGATTACGAGGGTCGTCGCACCGGGAAAATGTGAGATGCGCCCCAGGCGAGCGATGCTCTTGTCTCACTGACTTGAGGCTGGCAGGCGGGTGAGGATCTGGGGGGAGCACCAACGGGTGTTGTACTTCTTGATCCACCCGTCGTTTTCGAAAGCCGGTCGCGTCTCCTTCCCATGCATCTGATCGTTCATGCCGTGCCAGGGAAGCGGTTCGAAGCTGTAGCGTCCTGCCACATGATAATCCCCATCCTTCTCCCAACCGACGGAGTAGAGGAAAAAGGTTCGCTGGTGGCCTGACGGTTTCACCGGCACCTCGGCAGCGGGGAAGTCGAGCAGGAGTTCGTCGCCGCCATTGATAATCGCGAGCGCGTTGTCCCGCTCATTCACAAGCTCATCAACCGAGCCATATCGTGTGGCCCAGCCACCGGGTGAGACCCTCCAGGGTGGGTTGGCCTGAACCGTTTCATACATGGGCCTTTGGGGTTCATGCCACGGGGTGTCCTCCAGAACTCCATAGCCCCGCCATCGCAGTTGGGTCGATCCCGCTCTGACATGGGTGATCCGGGTGTCATTGGCTGGCCGCTTTTCCCAGAGAGCAATCCGATCCCAATGGATCTCGAAGGCTGTGCTCAGGCGGAGTCGTTTGGCGTCAGGCGGAAGTTTGTCGCCGAGGTCCACCAGGATGGTTTTTGTTTTTCCGATTGGGGCCCCGGGCTGGATGTTCAACGGGCGCCAGGCTCCGGATCCGGTTTCGTATTCCAGGATTGGGAAAGGGAAGGGCAGATCCGGCCGGATGGAAGCCGCCATGTTGGCCATACCTCCGCCAAATCGGAGCCAGCCCGTCAGGCTCAGCACGAGCGGTTTCCCGGCAGGGAGCGGGCCGAAGTCCAGAACAACTCCATGAGGTTCTGCCAGACCTCTTAACTGGGGCTCACGCAATCGATGAGGAGACGCTTTCCGACCGTCGATCTCCTGCAGTTCACCTGTGGCATCGCTGCCATCGAGTCGCTCCGCTCTCAGCAATGGGCGGCGGTTTTCCAAGGTCACCAGCTGACTGGGAGGGAAGGGACCCGACGGAAGAAGCTTGTCGGTCGTGTGAACCTCAGTGCCCGGGGCATGATCCACGACCACCAGTTTGGCTTCGTCCAGGAAGAGAACCTCACGCAACTCTTCCGTGATGCTTAGGCGATAGCGACCGTCCTTCGGTTGGACCGTGGCCTCATCACCGAGCCAGACGAATTCATCCGCGTCGGCTTCGATGTAGCGGCCTTCCGCGATGGGCAACCCGATCGGTGCCGCGCCGAGGATGTCGGTCACGAATCGGAACTTGGATCCATCCCACACATACACATAAGGGCAGCTGGTATCGGCGATCACGAGTTCGTCGAGGCGGACTGGATTTGTTGGATCCACCTTCACGTCCACCGTGTTGAGGCTGAGCGTGAACCAGCGTGTGTTGATCGAATCGATCTGCTTGAGGTTCCCGACCCCGATCTCGGTGGGGAGAGTGAGCACTCTTCGGGAGAGCCGCGTGGATCCCGAGAAGATCTCCATTTTCACCCCGATTCCGCTGGCGTTGGAACGGTTACCCACAAGCCGGACCTTGAGCAACTGGTTCACATTGCCCCCTTCGTTCTTGAACAGCGCGAGCGACTGGTCGGGACGGGTGACCAGCATGTCGATGTCTCCATCATTATCCGCATCGAAGGCTGAGAGCTCCCGCACTGAGCCGATGGAGGCCAAGCCGGTTGCCTCGGTGGTCTCAAGAAAGCCTTGCTGCCATCGGTTTCTCCAGATCTGTGGTTTCGCGCCCAGGGTGATGAGGTCGAGCCATCCGTCGTTGTCGTAGTCCACCGCGCAAATTCCCGTGGCTCCCCGATCCGGGCCCAATGGGATGGAGCGTGGATCCTCGGATCCTCCGTAGACGACAGTGATGGCTCCCGCATCCAGGAGAGCGAGATCATTGCGGAGATCGTTGTTGAAATCCCCGGTGACGAGCGCGATGGAAGGTTTCGCCCCGGGAGGTGGGTTCGTGGCAACCAGGGGTCCGCCGCTTTGTTTAAGGAGAATCAGGGGCGGTGCAGCGTCGCGTTGCAGGACGAGGTCGATCAGGTCATCACCATTCCAATCATCCGCAACCACCTGCCGACATCCAGAGAGATCAAGGGGGATGCCGATATTGGTCGCGTTGGTGCTGAAGTACATGCTGCCGAGGTTACGGAGGAAGCGGACGTTATCCTGTCCGTGGCCGATGGCGGCAAGACCCAGGTTGCCGGTGAAGAGATAGTCGACCAACACGCCGTTGGTTGCTGAGAGGAACTTCAAGTTCGCAAAGGCGGTTGCGTCGGTGACGGCGCCGTTTGTGGTGATTCGAAACGCCGTCGCGCCTGAATCGGAAAGCATGAGGACATCCTCGGCTTTGTCGTTGTTGAGATCTCCGACCAGA
>VHDG01000779.1 GCA_016871475.1 Verrucomicrobiota bacterium | reverse complement strand
CACTGACCACACGGAAAGAGACCACGAACCACAAACCAAGAGCCAAGCCTAACCCTTTTTGAAATTCCTCGTTTTCTCCGGGGTTCCGAGTCTCTACCCTGCGTTCAAACCATGTCTCTGGCCCCGCTCTTCGTGCTGCCTGTGCTGATCCTGGCGATGTTTGTCTTGCCGGGCGCCGGGAGGGCCGCGCTGCGTGAGCCTGTGCATCCTCGGCGCAACGTGGAGGACTTTACGCCCGTGGAAGCAAGAATGGTCCGCTTCGTGGTCAAGGCAACCAACCGGGGAGAACCCTGCTTGGACGAGCTCGAGGTGTATCCGGCGGAAGGGGAATCCAGAAACCTGGCACTTGCCGCCGGCGGCGCCCGTGCCAGCGCCTCAGGCTCCCTGGCAGGGTTTGCGATTCATCAACTGGAGGGTTTGAACGACGGCCGGTATGGCAACGGGCGAAGCTGGATCGCCGATCGTTCGACGGGGGCCTGGGCGCAGGTTGAACTCCCGGAGATCGTCCGCATCAGCCGTGTCGTCTGGGGCCGCGACCGCGAGGGAAACTTCATCGATCGACTGGCCACCGAGTACGAAGTGCAGGTGTCAACCGACGGCAAAGCCTGGCGGACCGTTGCGTCCTCGGCCGACCGGGAGCCACTCGCTCCGGGTGTCCGTCTGCTCTCCGGAGGACCGCTCACCCAATCCCTGGTCAACCGGTTTGCCCCGGTGGGGACGTCCTTGTCGCCGGATGCCGGCCGCGCGTCGACTGACTACCGCATCGATGTCTGGCAGACCTCGGACGGACTGCCGGGCAACACGATCACCGCATTGCAACAAACTGAGGACGGCTACCTCTGGATTGGAACGCTCAATGGACTGGTGAGATTTGATGGGATTCAGTTCAAGGTGTTTGGCGAGGCCTCCGCACTGCCCAACACGCGCGTGCTCACCCTGCTGGCGTCCCGCGACGGCGCTCTGTGGGTGGGGACCGATGGGGGCGGACTTGTGCGTCGCAAGAACGGCGTGTTTGCCTCCTTCGGCCGAAAGGACGGGCTGCCCGGTGACATCGTGACCGCCCTGGCTGAGGATCGCTCGGGACGGATCTGGGTGGGTACTCCCGGGGGACTCAGATGCTGGCACGAGGATCGGCTCCAGGTGCCGGCATACCTGTCCGGCGATGCCGGGCTTCCGATCTCGGCCGTCGTGGTGGACAGGGACGACGCGCTTTGGGTGATCTCGCAGGGGCGCCTGCTGGTCAGTCGGGGGGAGAAGCCTCTGGCCCGGCCTTCTGCGGATGATCCGAGCGCCTTCAGTACGGTGTTGGCTGTGGCAGCTGGAAACTCCGGCCCCCTGTGGTTCGGGGGTGCGAATGGCTACGTCGGGGCGGTGAGCAACGACACCGTGCACGTGTTTCGGGAGCAGTCCGGACAGCTGCTGGAGGCGGCCTGGGCGTTGTGTGAAAGCCGAACCGGGGACGTGTGGGTCGGCACTGCCAATGGAGGGCTTCGTCGTCTTCGCGACGCCAGGTTCTCCTCGCTGACCACACAGGAGGGGCTTTCGGACAACTCGGTGCGTTGTCTGCTCGAGGACCGCGAGGGGAACCTGTGGGTCGGAACGGTGGGGGGAGGGTTGAATCGTGTCAAACCGGGCAAAGTCACGCCCTTCACGACCCGCGATGGACTTGCGCACAACGTGGTCATGTCACTTGCCGAGGATGCGGAGGGCACCCTCTGGGTGGGATCGAACTGCGGCGGCTTGAGCGCCCGACGGAACGGGGCCTTCGCACCCTTCTATGCCAACTACCTCCTGGACAATGAGTGCGTCTGGACCTTGCTCCCCGGGATGGACGGTTCGTTGTGGGCCGGCACCTGGGGTGGGGGACTGTTCCAGATTCGGGGGAGGGAAGTGCGGAACTTCCCTGTGGCCAGGCCGGGAAACAACGAACCCGTGATCGCGCTTGCGGAGGATGGCTCGGGTGGGTTGTGGCTTGGCACGCTGCAAAGCGGGTTGCAGTCCTTTCGCGACGGGCGTGTGCAGCCTGCACCCGCGGGCATGCCGGAGTTTCACCACCCAGTGACGGCTCTGATCCGGGAGCCGGAGGGGGCGCTTTGGGTGGGTACCAGCGGGGATGGCCTGCACCGCCTGGAGAACGGACAACAGAAAGTAATCAGACGTGGCGAGGGACTGCCGAGCGACTTCATTCGCACCCTGCGCCGCGATCCGGATGGAGCCATTTGGGCGGGAACCGGCGGTGGACTGGCTCTCGTTTCGAACGGAAGGGTGACCGCTTTCACGCGGGCGCACGGCCTGCCGGATGAGGTGATCTCCCAGATTCTGGCAGATGATCTCGGGTTCCTGTGGTTCGGCTGCAACCAGGGCATTTTCAGAATCGCGCGCCTCGAGCTCCAAAGGGTCGCAGAGGGAATCGCGAAAAGCGTCCAGCACATCGGATATGGTCGCGGGGAGGGCATGGAAAGCCTCGAAT
>VHDG01000778.1 GCA_016871475.1 Verrucomicrobiota bacterium | reverse complement strand
CCATTTCCTTGCTTGACCAGGGGGGGCGTGTCGTGGCGTTGATCAAGCCGCAATTCGAAGCCGGAAAGTCGGAAGCAGACAAAGGCGCAGGCGTGATCCGGGACCCCGCTGTGCATGCGCGTGTGTTGCGGGAGATCCAGGATTTCGTGGAGACGGATCTGCGATTGCGATGGGTCGGGTCGGTGGAATCACCGTTGCTCGGCCCGGCGGGAAACAAAGAATTCTTAGCCTTGATTGAAAAAATCGACTGAATCGATCCGACGTGTGGGCATCGCGGCCAACGTTCAAAAAGCCATGAGCCGCTCCCTTGTTCAACAAGCAGCCCGACTGATCCGTGCAAGCGGCCGTGAGGCCTGCTGCGATGCTCCGACGGCCCAGCTTGCAGGCATCTCGGCACGTGCTTTCCCTGACACCCGGGAGCTGGCGCGGCACGTGGACCTGATTCTCGTGTTCGGCGGTGATGGCACCATGCTGCGCATCGCACGCGAAACCGCAGGCCTTCGTGCGCCCATCCTTGGGGTCAAGGTCGGAGGACTCGGTTTTCTCACCACGATCCAAAGCCGCGACCTGGCTCGATCCCTGGCAAAGATCTGGAAGGGCGACTACAAGATCGACACCCGCCACCTGATCGAAGCCAGGATACGATCGCGCAAAGGCGAGGCGCCGATGAAAGCGCTGAACGACTTTGTGATCGGGCGCGGCGACGTTTCCCGTTTGGTGGAGTTGGATGTGAAGGTGGATGACGAGACTCTAACCCGGTATCGCTGCGATGGCCTCATCATCAGCTCGCCAACCGGGTCCACTGCCTATTCCCTGGCGGCAGGAGGGGCTGTGGTCAGTCCCAAGGCCGATGTGCTCGCCATCACGCCCATCTGCCCGCACACGCTCTCAAACCGCTCCGTGATCGTGAACTCACACTCCATCGTCAGGGTGGAGGTCGCGAGCCGCACCCTGCAGACGATTCTGACGGCCGACGGCCAGGTCCAGGCTCCCCTGGAGCCCGGCGACATCGTGGAACTCAGCAGAAGCCGACGCTCGATCCAGCTTCTGCGTCTCGAAGGCGGAGCATTCTTTACCGCGCTTCGCCAGAAGCTCCATTGGAGCGGCAGCAACGTATGATCCGCCTTCAGGACATAGCGGAGCGGGCTCAGGTCTCGATCATGACCGTGAGCAAGTCACTTCGCGACGCCCCGGACATCTCCGCCGCCACCAAGGATCGCATCCGCAGACTGGCGTCAGAAATGGGTTATGTGCCCAACAGTGCCGCGCAAGGGCTTCGCAACCGCCGAACACAGCTGTTTGGCCTGATCATCCCGGCTTCCACAGATCCCTCGTTCTCCCGGATATCGATGGCGATCGAGGAACGCGCTTTTGAACTCGGCTTCGATCTCATTTGCGCCCACTCCCTCAACCAGGTCGCACGGGAGGAACATTGCATCCGGCGGATGCTCGCGCGTCGGGTGGATGGTCTTTTCATCTGCCCTACCTACCGGCTGCAGTCCAAGTCCGATGTATTCGACGAGCTCTGGAACCGCCAAGTACCCACGGTGATTCTCGGGCATCGCGCGCCTTTCTGCCCCAACTTCGCGTCAGTCGAAACCGAGGACATCCTCGGCAGTTACAAGGCCACCCGCCATCTGCTGCAGCTCGGGCATCGCCGCATCGCTTTCCTTGCCGGCAACCCGGCCTCACCCGCCAGCCAGGAACGAATGGAGGGCTACCGCAGAGCGCTCCGCGAATCCGGCCTCGATGTGGATGACTCGCTGGTCTTCCAGGCAGGGTCCACCATCGAAGAAGGTGAAAAGGCGACGGCCCAGTTCGCACAGGAAAAAACCAACGCGACCGCTGTCCAGGCAGTCAACGATCTCGTCGCGATCGGTGCGGCTTCGTTTCTCCTCTCTCAAGGCATCAAGATCCCTGAAGACTGCTCGGTGGCGGGCTTTGGAAACATCCTTGTCAGCGAGCATTTCCGCGTGCCCCTGACCACTGTCCGACAGCCAAAGCACCGGCTCGGAATTGCGGCCGTGGAAGTGATGCAGAAGCTGCTCCAGGGCGAGATGCCTCCCGTCCGAAGGCTCATCGGCGACCTCGTCATCCGGGAAAGCACAGCAAAGCCCCGCGACGGTCGTTAGATGACCCGAAACGGACAGCGTGGCTAGGTGGGCTTCCCCTACTCGAGCTTCTTCAAGGCTTCCTCGGGTGCATTGATCTTGGCGACGCCAACCTCCTTGACCTCCATGAACGTGGTTCGATCCACTTCGCGATCATTGCCGTTTGAGGTGACGGTTGCCTGCAGGCGGATCTCACATTTGGACAACACTCCCCCCGGGGACCAGAACTTCACCGTCCCCTTCGCGTTGCTGATGGTGGGTGAATTGCCCCCGCCTCGCCCGCCCTGCTGTATAAGTTCCTTCACCGCTTCCTCGGTCAGATCTGCGGTCACAGCATCCTCGGATTTTCGGAAGTTACTCGC
>VHDG01000777.1 GCA_016871475.1 Verrucomicrobiota bacterium | reverse complement strand
GCCTTGGCGAGGGGTTCTACAACCCCCGCGCGCGCTCCGTAACTCAGTCCGCTGTGGTGATAGCTAATCCGGTTCTGAAGCATCCGTGTCAGGTGATCGCCTGCGAGGCGCTTCTGGTCCAAGGTCAGCGAGAGAGGCGCAGGAGTGGGCAATTGCCGGGAAAGCTCCGCCGCAAGCTCCTCGGCAGCCTTGCGTCGGGGTGCAAAAATGAGGATGGGGCCAAGCCCCTCAGCCAGGGCCCGCGCCATCAATCTCGGCCAGTAACCCTTGATGGCAGAGGGCAGGGAATGCCCGAGGCTGTTCGCATGCACCTCCTCCAATGGCACAGGCCGGTGCTCGTGTTTGATCAGGACCGCTCTCCGCCCCAATCGCGTGAACCACTTCACGACGTCCTGGGGATTCGCGACGCTCCCGCTGAGAAGAAGCAGCTGCGTGGACGCGGGAGCAAGCGCCATCGCCAGCTCATAGTTCAAGCCCCGATCCACATCCCCCAGCATCTGATACTCATCCACCACCAACAAAGAAGGCCCGTGTCCGGCAATCAGCCGCGCTTTTTGGGTTTCGAGCGTGGCGACGATGACGGGGGCTTCCAGGTTTTCAGAGAGATCGCCGGTCGCAATACCCACATTCCAGCCTCGCGCCCGCCATTCGGAGAGCTTGTCGTTCGCAAGCGCTCGTGTGGGCACCGTATAGACAGCCTGTCCCTTGGGTCGCCCCTGATTGGACCAGAGCTCGAAGATCAGCGTCTTTCCGGAACCGGTGGGGGCCTGGACCACCACATCTTTCCCGTCTCGCAAAGCCAGGACCGCCTCCTGCTGCCAGAGGTCCGGGACGGAGTCTTGATTCAGTCCGGCGTGATCGGCGAGCGGTTGAGAAAATGATGCCACGCCCACAAACTAGCGCGCAGCCTCCAGAATGCGCAGGGAATTTTTCGCAAGTTGGGAACCTGTGAAGCGCCCCGGGGCCTCCTACATGACCCAGCGCTCAAGCAGGCTCGGCCGCAGCCTTGCCAAGAGCCGGCGCAACGACTACCTGGATGCCTCTCTGCTTGAGCATGGCGACAGGGTCCGCGGCGGCCTGCGAGTCGGTGACTATCACATCGACTTCCTCCAGCGAACAAAGCGGCGAGAGGCTCCGGCGCCCGAGCTTGGAATGATCGAGGCAAAAGATGACACGGTTGGCAGCGCGAATCATCTGCCGTTGGATGTCGATCAGCAGCCCATGGGAGTTGCTGATCCCCTCAGCGTCCACTCCACCGCTGCTCATGATCGCCACATCCACATGGATCTTGGAAAAGGACTCCACCGCCAGCGGTCCCACCAACACGCCCAGCCGCGGATAAATCACTCCACCGGACAACACCACCTCAAGCCGTGGGTTGGGCGCATACAGATTGGCGACCGGAAGCGAGTTGGTGAAGACCTGCGGCGCTTTTTGTTCCAGATGCTTCGCGACATGAAACACGGTGCTCCCTGCGTCGAGAATGACCGTCTGTCCGGGCTGTATCAGTGCGGTACAAGCCTGGCCGATGGACTCCTTCTCCAGGCTGTGCTGCGTGTCACGCGCAGAGAATGCAAACTCATCAGACTTCGGATTCGCCAGCCGGGCACCCCCATGCGTCCGCCTCAAAACCCCTTTGCTCTCCAGAATCTGCAGATCACGACGCACGGTTGAGGTCGAAGCATCCACCTGCTCGGAAAGTTCGTCCAACGACGCAAATTCCACCTGCAGGAGATACTCCTCAATTCGCTGTTGCCGCTCTTCTGGCTGCATAAATGATCAAGTCGATCCAAATTATAAATCTCTGTGGGTTAATCGATTAGGAACATATCCGAACGATAAACCTGCGAGCGTGGAACGACTGGGGCGATGTTTTGGAAGATTTTGGAAGAATTTGCAATCTTTTGTTGACTCAATGCGCGATTGGCTCTAGTTAGCAGGGGCAATTGAATGTCAGCCCCACTTGCAGAGTTGAATCGCGCCACTGTTGAACATCAGGTTCGACAGGAAGTATATCGCCGCTTGGGCAAGCCTCTTCCGCAGTCATCCGCGGGGCCAAATCCATTGGTTGTGAATGTCAGTGCTCGCCATTGTCATTTGACTCAAGCCGCCGTGGAGACGCTTTTTGGCAAGGGGCATCAGCTGCAGGTTCACAAGTGGCTTTACCAGGACGGCCAGTTTGCAGCTAAAGAGACGGTGACGTTGATCGGACCAAGGAGTCGTGTGATTTCGAATCTCCGGATCCTGGGTCCGTGTCGGACGCTCAACCAGATCGAGCTGGCTTACACAGACTCCATCGCGCTGGGCTTTGACATTCCCTTGCGGGCTTCAGGCAACATCCAGGACACGCCCGGGGGAATGATCATGGGGCCCGCAGGCTTTTTTGAGATGGAGAACGGTGTGATACGGGCGTTGAGACACGCGCACATGCATCCTGATGATGCTGCGTTTTACGGGGTGAAGCACGGGCAGG
>VHDG01000776.1 GCA_016871475.1 Verrucomicrobiota bacterium | reverse complement strand
TCCAGGGGTGGATGAAAGCGATGTTCCTTCCGCTTGCGATCCGCAATTTGCACCGGGTCCTCATCTGTAACCCAGCCCGTATCGACGCTGTTCATGTGGATGCCGTCCGCATGGTAGTCGGCAGCCGATGTGCGGGTCATCATGTTGAGGGCGGCCTTCGCCATGTTGGTGTGCGGATGGCGCGTGGTCTTGAACTTGCGGTAAAACTGCCCTTCCACCGCCGACACATTCACGATGTGTTTGTCCCGACTGGTTGTCCGCAGCATCAAGGGTTTGAGCCGGGCATTGAGGATGAAGGGGGCCACCGCATTGACCAACTGAACCTCCAACAACTCGACCGATGGCACATCCGTCAAAGTCATCCGCCACGAGTTCTGATCCCTGAGATCCACCTGCTGAAGATCCTGATCCAATCGACCTTCAGGAAACAGTTCGGGGGTCGCTTCAAGCTCGGAGCTTAATAAAGGCAGCTGGGAAAGCTCCGCTGATCGGACAAGCCCGGGCGCCGCTGCCATCAGACCGGCTCCAGCCACCGCATTACCCCCGGAATCCTCAGGCAGCATCCGGTAGCGACGCAGCCCTTCGTATCCTCCCAACAGCTTCCGGGCGCCCTCGGTCAGTGTGTCCGCGCCTTCGGTCTCGAGGGACATCATGTGTTGATAGAACCCAGGGGGGCGTCGGACCGTCTGGCAGGCGTTGTTGACGATGAAATCGAGCCGGGTTTCGGTGCTCAAGAGGTGACGGGAAAATGCCTCCACGCTCGGTGTATGACGCAAGTCCAGTCCATAGATCTGGAGCCGATCTGCCCAGCTATCGAAATCGGTCTCGGCAGCGAACCGTTTGGCTGCATCCCTGGGGAACCGGGTGCTCACGATCACCTTTGCACCGCATCGGAGCAGCTTGATCACGGCCTGATAGCCGATTTTGACCCTGCCTCCCGTAACGAGCGCCACCCGGCCCTTGAGATCGGCGATCTCCGAGCGTTTCCTGAAATTAAACTCAGCGCACCGATGACAAAGCTGGTCGTAAAAGGGATGCAGGGTGGAGTAGTCGGTTTTGCAGATGTAGCAGTTCTGCGGCTCCACCACGTCCCGCAATTCGGGATCCGGCAGGTCGGCCTGCTCATCGGTGGGGGGAGGAAGTGCGTTGGGGGTTGTGAACACCGGTTTCTGCCTCAGCTGACGTATGCCCGACTGGTTCAGGGCTGCCTGATCCCGTGCAAGCTTCTGTTGTTTCTGGTGGCGCTGCCGGGCTTTCCGGAATTGTCGCCGCTCCCGCACGCCGGGGGACGCGGCCTTCTGGACGGCAATCATCAAGCGACGACGATCAGACTCTGTCACCGAGGCCAGCAGGGTCGGATTGGTCTCAAGCTCCTCCAGCAGCTCGGCAGCCGCGCGCAGCCTCACGTCGAGCGGATGGGCTGGCTGGCCGGCGGAGTCACCGACCGATGGGTGGGGTTCCTGGGAACCGGAGTTGGACATCATGCGTGGGAGTCTTGCCGGACGGGGCGCTGAAGAAAACATTGAAGTTCCCCCCCGTCTGGTGTTTCCCGCGCTTGTCAGGGGAAAAGCCAGCGGCCATATTACTGGCGCCTGACAAACAAAGGCTAAAGACGCATGAGATTTGCAGCTCCATTTTCCAGACGCGACTTTTTGAAAACGGCCAGCACGGCAACTCTGGGTGCACTGGGCGCAGCATATCCCAAGGCCTTCGCCAACACTCCGGATAGCGCTGCGCCTCCGGCGACTGCGGACACGGTGATCGTGCTGTGGATGGCGGGTGGCATGGCTCATACGGAAACGTTCGATCCCAAACGCTACACGCCGTTCAGGAAGGGGCTTCCTTCAAACGATGTCTTGAGCACCTTCCCGCAAATCGACACCTCGGTGGATCACATCAAGTTTTCGGAGGGACTCGAGAACCTTGCCCGAATCATGGATCAGGGTTCGTTGATCCGCACATACACCGCTGGCGATCTGGGATTCATCCTGCACTCACGCCACCAATTTCACTGGCATACAGGCTATGCACCGCCGCAGACGGTGGCAGCCCCGCACATCGGCTCGGTCATCTCCCGCACCCTCGGTCCCAAGAACCCGGCCGTGCCGGCCTTTATCAACATCGGTCAACGCTTCGATGTGGGTGAGTCAGAAGAGATCAAGGCCTTCACGACGGCCGGATTCCTTGGAAGCGAGTTTGGTCCGTTCAACATCCCCTATCCGGATCAAGCTACGGATTCCGTTCGCCCTCCAGCCGGGATGAGTCCGGACCGATTTGCGAACCGCGACCGTTTCTACAGGAAACTGCTCGAAGCCAGCCCGATTTATCAGAACGGGAGTGGTTTCCAGAAGGAATCCCTGTTGCGCTCCATGGACAATGCTCATCGGCTTTTGAGCTCACCTGCTGCGAAAGCTTTCGACATCACCGAGGAGCCCCTGGAGAACATTCGGAAATACGCCCCCACTTACGAACCC
>VHDG01000775.1 GCA_016871475.1 Verrucomicrobiota bacterium | reverse complement strand
TCATCAGATGATGCTCAGGAAGCCCTCGCCCGTTTCCGAGGGAATCGTTGTTAGGTTCGTTGATCCGCCAGTTTGTAAAGCCCCAGGGTTCTCCGGACACCCACTGCCACTGCCCTTCCACTGCCTCATCCGTGCCCCCCAGCCAGAGGTTCTTGCCATGAAGAAGACTGCCAACGGATTCCTTGATGATGTTCCATCGGGCCAGGGTTGGAACACTCGCCAGGCGTCCACCGCGGTTGCGCGCATCGTCCCGGGCCTGATGCCAGGACATCCGCGGCGTGCTCACCACTCGGAACCGGCCGATGCCGCGCTCATAGGCATCCGAAAGTCCATCAAAGTCAGAATCCGTAAGGGGAGGCGAAACCACACACTGCCAGGTCAATCCGAGTCTTCCCATGTTTCCAGACCCCAGGACGGGAACATTGTTGCTGTCAGCGCCGGCGAGAATGTAATCACGAATGATCCGCGTTTGCTGGGGCCAGCTCATGGTCTGAAGCGCCTGGTCCCAGTTGGTGATGGTATTGCCCGCGTTAAACCACACCCGGATCTGAAGCGCGACCGCCTGACCTCCCACGGTTCCAGGAACCACGACGCTGCTGTTGCCCCTGAAAAAACCTTCCCGGCTCTCATGAAACAAAGCCCTGGCCACCGGTTGCATCTGAGACTCGTCGATGGCCTCCGGCCCCCACCAAAGCTCTGCTGTCCAGTTCGTCCCAACGGAATCGGATTCTGGCTGAGGTCGCTGGGACAACGGATTGCCGGAGACCCCACGGACGGGGCGACAGCATTTTGAAATGTCACCCGCCCTTCCGTCTGCGCCCGCGCCTGAAAACAAATCGCCAGGATCCCAAACAATATCCACAGCCTCGGTTTCATCCCCTGCTGCCCTACCCTTCGAAATGCTTGGTCCAAAATGCCGCCAGTTGGTCGACATCGAAATCGGCCAGAACTTCCCCATCGACCTCGATCACAGGGGCCAGTGTCTGTCCCGATAAATCATGCATCTCGCGACGGGCCGTCGCATCGGAGGTCACATCAAGGGTCTCATAACGAAGACCCCGTTCATCCAGCCAGTCCTGCGCCTCCTGACACCATCCGCAATAAGGCTTCACAAACAGACGTATGTGCTGAGGTTTCATCGGAGAATCGCTGGTTGAACACGGCAGAATGCGGCATCCTGGACAGCGGAATGACTGACGTCCCTTGAAGCAAAGCCAACGTGATTGAGCGAACGCACGTCCATGGCCCGCACTCTGCCCGGCAGATCAGAAAAATCAAGCGGCCAGGCCCGCCATGGCGGCACCCAGCAAGGGCAATGTTGCCGAAGCGTCGGGCACCCGATGAATGCGTGCATTGGAGAACTTGAAGATCGTGTCATCATAATCCCGATCTCCGCCCCCAAACAGATCTTCGAAACCCACCACGGTATCAGTGCCGACCTCACTGACGATCGCGTGCGGAATAGCGTCGGGATTCAATGAGCCGTCGCCGGAATAGAAAGTGAGTCCGGTATTCACGACATACAAACGGAACACAAGCTCCGTACCTGCAGTGAAGTATCCCAGATCGAACATGTCGCCAGGGCTGTTCAAATGGTTATGGAATATCCGTCCGAGACCGTTTGCGGGTGTATGGAGGTACAACTCGTTGTCATAGCCGGCGGTCCGACCAACAAATGTGGCCTTCACGTTGCCGTCGCTGTGCACAAAGATTTGGCCACCGAGGATACCTGCCGTGCTCTGCTGAACTCCGAATGCGCATGCGGAAACTGCTGCGATCGCCAGGGACTTCTTAAGTGTGGATGTGATGGACATAGATGATGCTTCGTTGAACTGAGTTTAGTTTGGGTTTCATCTCCCTGCTGACAGCAGTGCATCTGGAGCATCTTTCGTAGCTGGGAACGCCGCACATAGAGCAGCCCTCAGGCCATCACGCTGAAGCGAAATGCCATTCGGTGATTAAGACTTGGCTTTGTCGACGCGGATGGTGATCTGGCCGTGGACGTCCTTTTGCTTTCTTCGTCGCGGCCACGGCTGTATGGGTTGGCACATCGCTCGCGGGCACGAACGGTGACGTTTCTTAGCCATCCGTCGCATGCTGATCTCCTTACGAAATCGATCCACGATCCCTTGCTTTTGCTTCTCATTCAATAGATCTCCACACGAGGCGAGGATTAGCCACAGAGATTTCAGTAAATCCATCGTCTTGAGCATGCTGATTCGAGTGACCGGGAACGTCCCCGTCTTGAGCTGCGTCCGTTGCTCCGCCACGAGTGAACTGACAATAAACATTCCTGCCACCTCCTGCGCCGCCGTTTCAATCGTCTGGCTCTTGAGCAGATCATTGATCCCCATCTCGTATTTAACTTCCCGGTAAGCCGTCTCCTGCTCCCACCGTTGGGCATAAAGCGCTATCAATTCTTGAGCAGGATAGGCTTTCTCATCTAGCAGATCCGTCCAGAGCCGAATGCTCTGGGTCCGGA
>VHDG01000774.1 GCA_016871475.1 Verrucomicrobiota bacterium | reverse complement strand
GGCCTCCTGGCCTGTCGCAGCATCCAGGACCAGCAGGATCTCATCGGGACGGGTGAGGTCGCGCAGTCGCACCAGCTCCTGGACCAGCGGCTCATCAATCTGCAGCCGGCCGGCTGTGTCGAGGATCAGCGTGTCGCAGCCCAGTTCCTTCGCTTTTTCCTGCGCGCCGCGGGCGATTTTCAAGACATCGGTCTCACCGCGTTGCAGATAGACCGGCAACTCAAGCTGTTCGGCCAGTTTGGCCAACTGGTCCATGGCCGCGGGTCGATACACATCCGCGGCCACCAGGAGCGGCTTGCGCCCCTGTTTCCCGAGCAGCCTTGCGAGCTTGCCGCTGGATGTGGTCTTTCCTGATCCGTGAAGCCCCACCATCATCAACACGCCGGGGGAAGAGCTGAAGACGAGTCCTGCATTGGTGGAGCCCAGGAGGTCCACCAGCTCATCATGGATGATCTTGATGATCTGTTGGCCTGGATGAACGCTTTGAATCACTTCCTGTCCGAGCGCCTTGGTTTTGACACGATCCAGGAAATCCTTTGCGACTTTGAAGTTCACATCCGCGTCTAGGAGAGCCATGCGAACCTCACGGAGGGAATCCGCGACGTTGTTTTCGGAGATCTTGCCGAGTCCGCGCAGGTTCTTGAATACGCCCTGCAGCTTGCTTGTGAGAGAGTCAAACATGCGGGCGAAACCTACCAAAGCCCTCGATGCAGGGAAGCGGCAAATGGTGCAGGTCATGTTTTCGAGGTGCATTTCTGCACAACAACGTTTTTTCGAGACGACTTTCGCACCCCATTTGCCGCTTCCCTCAACTCAAGTCTTTGGTAGGTTTCGCGCCCATGCGCTGGCTTTGCCTCACAGTATCCTTTTTTCTGGCCTCAACGGGCACCTCACTCGCCGCGGAGAGGACGTTCTCACTGCTGGACCTGCCTTTGAATCAACCGCCGCCGGGTTTTCATTCCTTTGTCGTGGGGGCCGGCGGCCCGGGCGATTGGCGCATCGTGGAAGAGCAGGTTGACAGTCTCATCCCGAACCTCAGCGGACAGGCGCAGCGCCGCAACATTCAGCGGGTGATCGGCCAGCTCTCCCGCGACACCACCGATGAGCGTTTTCCCATCCTGGCTTACACGAATGAGATCTATGGCGACTTCACTCTCTCCGCGCGGATCCGGATGACCGAGGGAGAAAAGGAGCAGATGGCGGGCCTGGTGTTCCGGATGCAGGACGAACAGAATTTCTATTATGTCAGGGCCAGCGCAAAAGGCGGCACCCTGAACTTTTTCAAGGTCGTCAACGGACTCCGGAGCGCCCCCATCGGTCGTGTCCTTCAGATCCCCAGGGGCGTCTGGCACACCCTGGCGGTCGAGTGCAAAGGCAACCATATCCGTGTGCTCTGGAACGATCAGGAAGGAATCCCGAAGATGACCGACCAGACCTTTGTCACCGGGAAGTTCGGTCTTTGGACAAAATCTGATTCCGTCAGCCACTTCACCGACATCAAGATCGACTACGTGCCCCTTGAGATCCTGGCGCAGTCGCTGATCCGGGAGGCCATGGAGAGGTATGATCGGGTCGAAAAGCTGATCGTATTCACGCAGCCGCCGAACGGGGGAGAGCTGAAGGCCATGGCCGCATCTGATCCTGCGGACATCGGAAAGCCGGCCGCCGATGTGGAAAAGGATGTGCTCAAGCGGAGCAAGGTCTATCACTCAAAGATCACCAAGACAGTCACCATGACGCTGCCTCTTCACGACTCCAACGGTGAAACCATCGCCGCCGTTCGCATCGTCATGAAGTCCTTCCCCGGCGAGACGGAGAAAACCGCGATCACACGGGCGGTGCCCGTGATCAAGCTGATGGAGAAGCGCGTTCGAACCCAATCTGATCTGGTGAACTGAGACACCCCATTAGGAGTGGAATCCGCAAAGCCGGATTCCAAAAGGGGAGCGGACTGCTCTTCGGTGCGAGCCACACCCAGCCCGGATTTCTCGCCTCATCACACTGTAAACATTGGACCAAAACGGCGTGGGCCGAATCCATGGGCGAGGGAGCGTGAGGGATCCAGTTTAGAACTGAACCTGGAGCATGACCACGGATGATTCGGTGTTCAGTGCGATCCTCTTTGCACAGGCGGGTATCAATGCGAAGCACCCGGGCGTGAGGCGCAGCTCCTGACCGCAGGATTCAAGGCGCAATTCGCCTTTGATCATGCCAAAAATCTGCGCGCCTGAGTTCTCGATGTAGAGCCGCTGCTGACGTTTGATCCGTGTGGTATGAACCTGGAACAGCTCGTCGTTGAGCAGATACCCCAGCTTCATCGGTCCGCACGAAACCTCGTCGGGCAGGATCAGCCGGGGCTCGAAGTCCTTGAAATCGATGCTGGCCATGGACTCCGGGATGTGGAGTTCGCGAGGTTTTCCGTCCAGGCCCGTCCGATTCCAGTCGAACACCCGATAGGTCGTATCCGAGTTCTGCTGCACCTCGAA
>VHDG01000773.1 GCA_016871475.1 Verrucomicrobiota bacterium | reverse complement strand
GACGCACCGATCCTCGTCCCCTGGGGATTCAAGCTGCGGCCCAAGTTCTTCGACACATCCCTCAACGTCAGCCTGTCCATCCCGCGGTTGCCGGGCGCGGAGCTTCGCTACACCGTCGACGGGACCGAACCCACGGCGGAGTCGGCGCTTTACGCCGGCACGCTCCGCTTGAACGACACCACGACGCTGCGCTGTGTGCCGTTTCGAGACGGGCGAAGGATCGGTCTGGAGAGTGAGGGCTACTTTATTCGCATGCCTCCGAAGCCGCCGCATCCGGATGTCTCCATATCCGACCTGAAACCGCTCAAGATGAACATGGCGGTATGGAGCGAGTGGTACGCCGAGGCGTCGCGGCCGGATCCGCGCCCCGATCGCGCTTACGACGGCGGCCCCCTTCGCCTCCGTGGGGTGAGCTACAAGAGAGGAATGGGACTGCGCGCTCCCTCGCACTTGATTTACGAGGTGAAGCCGGAGTTTGACCGTTTCGTCGCCCGTGCCGGGGTGGACGAGGGCCTGCTGAAGAACGACATGGGCCGCGAACGGGCGATGTATCCGCACGTAGTCTTCAAGGTGGTGATCGATGGACGGGTCGCGGCGGAGAGTCCCGTGATGCGCATTTCGCAGGAGCCCTGGCGCTTCAACGTGCCGATCCCGCCGGGCAGCCGGGTGATCAGCCTTGCCGCCGCGCATGTGGGCGAGTTCAATCCGGGCGAACTGGTGCAATGGGTGGACGCCGGGTTCGCTCTCAAACCGGGCGCCACGTGGACCACGCCGGAGAAGCTTCACCAGGCCGTCGGCAAGAGGGTGAAGCTGAAAGCCGATCCGGCTCCGGTTTACTCAACCGGCGGGGCGGCCGCGCTGACCGATGGCCGGATGGAAGCCATGCAAGGACGCCGTGGATGCCTTGGTTTCGAAGGCGCGGATCTGGATGCAACCATAGACTTGGCCACGCCGGTCCCCATCGAGCGACTGGCCGCACACTTCCTGCAGGACACGGCCGGCGGCATCTACCTGCCGACGGAAGTCGAGTTCGCCGTCGCGGATGAGAACGGGAAGAGTTTCCGCACGCTGGCCAGGGTGAAACATTCCATCCCAACTTCCGAAACCGGCCCGCTCGTTCACATGTTCAGTGCGCCGGGGCTCAAGACCAGCGGTCGGTATGTCCGCATCCGGGCCACCAACGTGGGTCAGATCCCGGCCGGACATCCGGCGGCAAACGCCCAAGCCTGGCTGTTTGTGGATGAACTTCTGGTCAACCCAACTGTTCTTCCTCTTCATGAATAAAGTTCCAGCCGTCCTCTTTGCCATTACCGCGGGGATGATCCTGTGCCAGGCACTGGCGCTGCGGGCGGGCGATTATGGCGAGAAGTACGAAAGCTATCCCGTGGATGCGGACTACCCACATGCCTCGCCCGCGGCCCTCGAAGCGTGGCGCGATCAGAAATTCGGATTGCGCATCCACTGGGGTGTCTATGCCGTTCTGGGCTTGCAGGAATCGTGGCCGCTGACCGGCCACCGTGTTAACGGCGACCTCGGCAAATTCCAAGAGCAATACAACCAGCTCTACCAACGGTTCAACCCGACCGAGTTCAACGCGGACCAGTGGTGTGAATTCATGCGGCGCTGCGGCTTTACGTTCTTCGTCTTCACGGCGCGGCACCACGACGGCTTTTCGATGTTCGATACCCGCACGAAGATCAAGAAGCGCTTCATCTGCACGGGTCCTCGGCGGCGGCAGATCGAGGATTGCGACTATCACTACAGCATCATGGACACGCCGTTTCGGCGCGACGTCACGAAGGAACTGGCCGAAGCGGCGCATCGGCGCGGATTGGGCGTGGGACTTTACTACAGCCACACGGACTGGCACGACGCCGATTTTCGCCTCGACCGTTGGCATCCGTTTCGCGATCCCAAGTATTCGCCGCAGACGGATCCGGAAGGCTGGCAGCGTTTCATCGCGCGGCACCGCGAGCAAGTACGCGAGTTGTTGACCGGCTACGGCAAGATCGAGCGTTTCGAATGGGATTTGTGCTTTCCCGAGTCGGCCTGGCTGGAAACCGTGAAGACCGTCAAGATGGCCCGCAAACTGCAGCCGGATGTGCTGATGCGCGATCGCGGCATCGGCAACTACGGCGACATCATGACCCCGGAGATGTGGATTCCCAAGGCCAATCCCGATGACGAGCGGGCCGAAGGATTTGGTCAGGTGGTGAATCGCCCGTGGCAAGTCATTATCCACATGGGCAACCAGTTTTCGTATGACCCCAAAGCCGAGAACTACAAGTCCTTTGATTGGGCGTTGACCAATCTGATCGACATCGTCTCGAAGGGCGGCAATTTCATGGTGGGCATCGGTCCCGACGGCACCGGGAGGTTTCATCCGGTTGCGGTCCAGCGGCTCGAACGCGTGGGACGCTGGTTGGCGGTCAACGGCGAGGCGATCTACCGCACGCGGCCCCATCGCAGTTGGCACGACGGCGAATCGATCCGCT
>VHDG01000772.1 GCA_016871475.1 Verrucomicrobiota bacterium | reverse complement strand
CGGCAACCGGATTGCAGGTCCGCTGCGCCGGGGTGGAATACAAGAACTTCCCTGTCCTGGAATGGACGCTGTATTTCACAAACACGAGCGACAAGGCCACCCCGATTCTCGAGAACATCCTGGGGCTGGATACGACATTCGAGCGCGATAACGAGGGGGAATTCCTTCTGCATCATAATGAGGGAAGTCCGCACTCAATCGTGACGATGTCGGGTCCCACAGACTATCGGCCGTTGGAAACGCGATTGGGGCGCGGAAGCGACAAGCCGGTGGGCGCAAAGATTGGTTTGCCTGCGACCAAGGACTTTCCGTTCTTCAATGTCGCATGGGCGGGGAAGGGCGTAATCCTCGCTGTGGGCTGGCCCGGGCAGTGGGCTGGGCGGTTCAAGCGCGACAATGATAGAAAACTCCAGGTTTCGGCGGGGCAGGAATTGACCCGCTTCAAACTGTTGCCGGGAGAGGAGGTGCGCTCGACCCGTATCGCCATGCTGTTCTGGGAGGGGGATTGGCTCCGTGGACAGAACCTCTGGCGACGCTGGATGATGGCGCACAACATGCCCCGGCCCGGCGGGAAATTGCCTCCGCCACAGGTGGCGGGCGGCAGCTCCGCCTACTACGTCGAGATGTCCCAGGCCGATGAGCAAAGTCAGTTTACATTCATTGACCGATATGCCGAGGAACGCATCAAGTTCGACTACTGGTGGGTGGATGCCGGCTGGCACGTCTTTAAGGACTACTGGCTGAATATCGGTACATGGGAGCCGGACCCGAAGCGGTTTCCCAAAGGACTGCGTCCGCTTTCAGACAAGCTGAAGGCCCAAAACCAGAAAATGATTCTTTGGTTCTCACCCGAGGCCGCGACGCCTGGCACGCTGATCTATAACAAGCCACCCGATTGGCTGCTCGGGCGGGACGACGAACGATTCAAGCTCGTGAATCTCGGTAATCCCGCGGCGCGTGAGTGGCTGACGGATTACATCGACAAAACGATCAAAGAGCAGGGAGCCGGTTTGTATCGGCACGACGGCATTCCGCCCTTGGGCTATTGGCGAGCCAATGAGCCGGAGGATCGCCAGGGAATCATCGAGAACCACTATGTCCAGGGATACCTGGCCTACTGGGATGAATTGCGGCGGCGTAACCCGAATATTGTGACCGACATCTGTGCGGGTGGCGGCGGTCGCAACGATTTGGAGGGGTTGCGTCGAGCTGTGCCGCTGTGGAGAAGCGACTACGCTTATGAGACGACGGGTATGCAGAATCTGACCTACGGCATGGCCCTCTGGGTGCCTTACTTTGGGAGCGGGGTGAGTGAATACGACATGTATGCCTGCCGCAGTCAGATGGCACCCGCGATCAGTTGCATCTGGGATCTGAGGAATCGCAAACTCAATTACGACTTCGCCCGCAAGTTCCTCGACCAGTGGCGGCAGGTCTCCGAGTACTATTACGGAGACTTTTACCCGCTCACCACTTACCGGACCGAAAACGACGTCTGGATGGCCTGGCAATTCAACGTCCCGGAATCCGGCGAAGGGATGGTCCAGTCTTTCCGACGACCCATGAGTGATGTCACGACGATGCGTTTGAGACTTCGCGGCTTGGATCCCGCGGCCCGCTATTCGGTGACCAATCTCGACCTAGCAAATTCCGGCGGCCAGAGCCTGCCGTTCTGGGGTTCGGAACTGATGGAGAAAGGGCTGCCGGTTACCCTCTCGGGAAAACCGGAATCCGGGTTGCACGTCTACAAGCGGATTCAGTGAATCCCGCTCTACGTTCCACGGATCGTCCCTGGGAGCGCCGGCATCTCTGCCGGCCTCTGGGCTGCAAGTGGCATATTGCGAGAAAGAAGCAGCAAGATGCCGGCAGGGATGCCGGCGCTCCCAGGCTCATGAACCGGCTCGCACTCCTGACACTCACGAGCATCTTCCCCCTGTTCTTCGCGCTGCTGGGAAATGCAGTCGCGGCAGACGGCGTGGCCGCGGAAGTCGGCGACGCTTATGTGCGGAGCGCGAACAACGGCACGCAGTGGGTCATCGGCACGGCCGCGGTCGAGTTGGCCTTCGAGGGCCAGGGCGGCGTTTTCAAGCTGGCGGGTTTCCGCAACAAGCTCTGCTCGCCGCCGGTGGAGTACGTTGACACGTCCACCACCTCCACCCCGTTCTCGCTGACCTCCGGCCACGCGGTGGAAACACTCTGGTCCAAGGACCTGGAGGTGGCGCCTCACATTGACCTCGCTGCGGAGAACCTGCGCGTCCAGGTCGCCCGAGGTGAAATGCTCGGCTTTCGCGTCGGCCCGCTGGGCGAATGGAAGGGCGACCAGATTCGGTGGATCAGCGAACTGGCTTACGACGATGGCGAGAGCTATTCATCGGCCCAGGACACGAAGCTCGATCAGGGCCCGGTCTGGTACTATTACCTTCACCAGCGCGAGACCGGATTCCTCGACAAAGTGGATTCGATGTGGGGTGTGGACGGTGCCGTGCTGCGCGGCCCCAGCATGGAGAG
>VHDG01000771.1 GCA_016871475.1 Verrucomicrobiota bacterium | reverse complement strand
CGGCACGGGAAGCGAGTGTCAATCGGCTGCGCTGATCGCTGATGCGGTGACCCACCAGAAGATGGCTTGCCTCGATCCCAAGGCGGCGGCGGTTGCAGCTTTTCTTGATCCGCTTCTGACGTTTTCGCAGCCGCCACGAGTCACTGCCTGCACCGGCATGGACGCGATTGCTCATTCGCTTGAGAGTGCGGTGACCACGAAGCGCAATCCGATTTCTCAGATGTATTCCCGCGAGGCCTTCCGGCTGTGCATGGGGGCTTTTGAGAGGGTGCTTTCCAATCCGGGGGATGTGGAAGCTCGTGGACGAATGTTGCTCGGAGCGGCGTTTGCGGGAACAGCCATCGAGAATTCCATGTTGGGCGCCGCGCACTCAGCCGCCAATCCGCTTACTGCCCACCACGAGATCGTTCATGGGCAGGCGGTGGGCCTCATGCTGCCGCACGTGATTGAGTGGAATGCGAGGGATGAAGCCGCGGCCTCGGAATACGAGTTCCTTGCAAGGTCCGTGGGGCTCTTGGATTTGGCGGCCCTGCGACAACGCCTCGGGGACTTGATGGCTGCCGCGGGCCTGGAGTCCTCCCTGAGCCGGCTTGGCGTGGATCCGGCTGGTTTGACACGCCTGGCTGAGGAGGCATCGAAGCAATGGACCGCACAGTTCAATCCCCGCAAGCTGTCCGTGCCCGATTTCGAGACTCTTTACGGCAAGGCCCTGGCTTGAGAGCGAAGTGGCTACGGCCGCTTTTTTCCTTTGGCCACTCACGATTAAAGAGGCACATTGTCGGCGCTTTTACATGAAACGTTTCGCTGTGATTCTGCTCGTGCTGCTGGCTGCTGCCAGCGAGCGCTCCAATGCAGCCACCCCGGCCCAGGCGGATCCCCTTCGCGTTCAGTCTGCCAGACAGGAGCAAATTCAGGGCTCCTCCGGCAGGGTCGCGGCCCAGCTCGATCAAATCCTGATGGAGTTCGAGCTCAACGGGATCTCCGGTGAGGACGTGAACGTTCTGAGCGCGATCCGGAGTGTGGTCCACCGCATCAGCGCTGAGGACATGGTGAAGGTGATTGAATCGCTGACCAAGGCCCGGGAGGCAGGTGACTCCGGAGGTCAGCAGGCGGCAGACGCGTTCAGCAGCCAGCGGACCATCATCACCCAGTTGCGCCAGGTGCTCGCGGAGTACCAACGTCAACAAGCTCTCCACGATATCGCCATGAGGCTTCGTGAGCTGGCTGCACGCCAGACGGAGAACATGCGGCTCGCAGTTGCCTTGGCCCGGCAGGTGGATCGACGGAATCTGGACCAGTACCCGGAGACCCAAAGGCTCAACCTCCAGCTTCAGGAGGCCGAGGAAAGCTCGTTGCGAGCTGAGACTGGACTGGTGCTCGACGCTTTGGGCCGGCTGGGTGAGTCGGCAGGCGATGCAACCAGCGCGGAGCGCATCCAGAAGGCTGTCGAGATGGCGAAGAGCTCCGGGCTGCTCTCAGCCCTTGACTCCGCCGTGCAGGATCTCAAGAACGTCCGCCTCCTCGGAGCTGCGGGGAATGAGAAAAAAGCGCGGGATCAGATGCGTGAGATCGCCCGTCAGCTGACCCGCTCGCTGGACCGACGCGACGCATTGCGCGAGGCGCTTCGTGAACTGGATGTGGCGATGGACAAACATCAGACCCTGATGGAACGGACCCGGGCTCTTCAGCAGAAGGATGAAGCGATCAAGCGCGAAGTGGATCAGGCGGATCTCGTGGATGCGACCGATCTGATTCGGAAGGATGTGGACGATCTGGCGCCTGAGGCATCGGAGCATCTCGAGGCAGCCATGGAGAGGATGCAGGAAGCGCGCAGTGCGTTTCTGTCACAAGACCCTCCAGCCAGGATCAAGGAGCTGGCGGTCGCGCAACAGTCCGAGGCTCAAACCAAGATGGAGCAGGCCCGGCGGGAGCTTGTGGATCAACTGACCAAGGCGGAGTCGCTTCAGCAGCCACCGGAGAACAAGATGGCGGCGGTGGAGGCGATGCAGATGCGAATCCGGGAGCTGATCGCCCAGCAGCAAGCCCTTCGCAAGAAGACGTCGGAAACCGCGAAGGACAAGCTGGCGGGGCTCGCTCCTCGCCAGGGCGACATCAAGGATCAGACCCAGGAATCGCAGCAGCAGGCCTCCTCGCTTTCTTCCGAGGCTTCGGAAGCATTGGGCGACGCGGCGTCTCAAATGCAGAAATCCCAAAAATCCCTTGCTGAGAGTCAGAACAGCGACGCGTCGCAGGAAGCCGCCCTGGAGGCGTTGTCACGAGCGGAGGAAGCCCTGGCCAAGGAGAAGGAGATGCTGGCTCAGGCCGCGGAGGAACTGAACCAGCTGGAGGAGATTCTCAAGAAGCTCGTTGCCATCATTGAGGATCAACAAGGCGTCTTTTCAGCCACCACTCGGTCCGCGTTGAATCCTGCGCCGGAGGTCATGCCCTTGGTGGTTAACCAGCAGGTCATGCTGGCTGATCGCACACGATCTCTCGAGGGCGAGGTCCG
>VHDG01000770.1 GCA_016871475.1 Verrucomicrobiota bacterium | reverse complement strand
ATGTCATCAGCCAGGTCACGGAGACCCGCGACAAGTTTCAAGGCCTCCCCCGCGGAGCCCGGGCTGTGGAGATCCCGGACGGAAACGTGAACAACTACTTTCTGAGGACGTTTGGCCGGGCCACGCGCTCCACCGTCTGCTCCTGCGAGGTCCGCACCGAACCCAATCTCTCCCAGGCACTGCATCTGCTCAATGGCGCCAACACTCACGGCAAAATCGAGCAGGGAGGCGTGGTCGCCGGGTTGATCAAGAAGGGACGCAAGCCCGACGAGATCGTGGACGAGCTGTTCAATCGATGCGTAGGCCGAAAACCCACCGAGGAGGAGCGCAAGAAGCTCTCGCCTTTCCTTGCTGAAACCAAGGATCCCGCACCGGCGCTCAATGACCTTTTCTGGGCCCTGCTCAACTCGAAGGAGTTCGTGTTCAACCACTGATTGCAGAGCGTATGACCCGTCCATCACAAGCCAGCTCGTTCTGCCCCGGAATCCTCCTGGCCCTGCTGCTCTCCGTTGCCGGAACTCAAGTTTGCCGGAGCCAGGGGAAGACCACGTTCCAAGACCACGTTTTTCCCCTGATCGAAACCCACTGCGCGAAATGTCATAACTCCGACAAGAAGAAGGGGGATCTGGATCTCAGCAGCCAGGCAGGCGTGCTGAAGGGCGGCGCCTCGGGTGCGGCCGTGGTGAGTGGCAACCCCGATTCAAGCAAGCTGTGGAAGGTGGTGACGCATGCCGAGGAACCTCTGATGCCGCCGAACAAGCCAAGGCTGTCGGACAAGGATCTCGCGGTGTTCAAGAAGTGGATTGCGGATGGACTCCTGGAAACGAGCGGCAGCAAGGCGGTCGCGGCGACGCAACCGGCCGTGGACCTGACCCTCGAAGTCACAGATGAGGGAAAACCCGCCGGTGAGCCCGCGATGCCGAAGGGTTTGTCCACCGATCCGGTGTTTGAAGCTCCACAGGCAGGCCCCGTGCTCAGCATCAGCTCCAGTCCGTGGGCTCCGATCATCGCGATCGCAGGTCAGAAACAGGTTTTGCTGTACCATTCGGAATCCCTGGATCGTTTGGGGGTGCTGCCGTACACAAACGGACAGATCCATGCGATCGGCTTCTCCAGAAGTGGAAAGCTCGTTTTCGCCTCAGGGGGAATCGGAGGCAAATCAGGCCGGACGGCGATCTGGGACGTGGCCTCGGGAAAGGCTGTTGGGGTCGTTGGCGCCGAGTTCGATTCGATCCTCGCAAGCGACATCAGCCCCGATCAAAGCCAGCTCGCACTGGGCGGCCCCGGGCGGGTGCTGAAGCTTCACTCGCTCTCCACCGGCGAGGCGGAGCATAAGATCAAGAAGCACACCGACTGGTTGAGTTCAATCGCTTACAGCCCCAACGGGAAGATGCTGGCCACGGCGGATCGGAATGGAAGCATCCATGTATGGGACCCGGAAAATGCCCAGGAGCTGTTTGCGCTCGCAGGACACAACTCCACGGTCCGAGCCCTGGCATGGCGACGCGATTCGAAAATCCTGGCCTCGTGTTCAGAGGACGGGACCCTCAAGACATGGGAGTTGGAAAGCGGCAAGCAGGTAAAGAGCTGGGTTGCCCACGAGGGCGGTGCGACGGGACTCGCGTTCTCACGCGATGGCCTGATCGCGAGCTGTGGGCGCAATGGAAAAGTCCGGACCTGGGATATCGATGGAGGCAAGAAAGTATCGATGCAGGTTACGGACGAGTTTCCGCTCTGCGTCACCTTCACCCACGATGGCCAACGGCTCGCTGCATCGACCTTCAGCGGGAAGGTGCTGGTCTGGAGCGCCAGGGACGGCAAGGTTGTCGGCCAGCTTGATGCATATCCCACCAGGCAAAAGAAATCGCTCGCAGCCAGGTGAGCCCGGGCAGGCCCGGAGGAAAAGCGGCAGCGTCCACGAGAAAACTCATGAGCGTTGGAGGGATCCGGGGATGGGCTGGAAACTCGGGGAAATTGGAGCGAGCGAAGGGATTCGAACCCTCGACATTCACCTTGGCAAGGTGACGCTCTACCAGGCTGAGCTACGCTCGCTTCCGATCCGCGTAAAGCGAGGCGCAAGTTACGGCATATCGAAGGCTTTGCAAGTGGAGTTTTCAAAAAAATGAATCGCTGGACGCCACGAGCCTTCGGCAGGTATGGATGTTCCGCAAGCCACACAGAATCATGACCACTATGAGCCAGAAGCAGCTTCGTTGGGGAATTCTAGGTGCCGCAAACATCGCCCAAAAAAATTGGGACGGCCTCCGGAACAGCGGAAACAACCGGGTAATCGCCGTCGCCAGCCGAAACCGCGAGCGCGCGCGCAAGTTTATCGATAGCTGCCAGATCTCCGCCCCGGCACCAGCTGCCGAAGCCATGGACAGTTATGAAGCCCTCCTCGGCCGCTCAGATATCGATGCCGTTTACATCCCGCTCCCGACCGGGCTGCGGAAAGAATGGGTCATCAAGGCCGCCCAGGCGGGCAAGCATGTGCTCTGCGAAAAGCCCTGCGGATG
>VHDG01000769.1 GCA_016871475.1 Verrucomicrobiota bacterium | reverse complement strand
GCCGAGGCCCTTCGGCGAATGTTATACAGCGGAAGCATCACGCTCCGGACGCCTGCCAGGTTGGAGTTGGAGTCCCAATGGCGGGCATTGGGAGAGTTTCCGGAGTTTTCAGCGCCCTCCTCGCCTCGCTCAAGCTCACCCCCTCCCCTCCTGCCTTCGCCGGCAAAGCCGAGGAACAGCCGACTCGCCGTCGCCTCCCTCGTGTGCGGGGTCTTCGGCTTTCTCCTGGCTCCAGCACTTGTAGCCCTGCTCCTCGGCATCTTTGCGCTGGTGCAGATACGAAGAAGCAACGGTTCGCTCGCCGGCAAAGGCGTGGCCTGGGCGGGAATCATCGTCGCGGTCGGCAGCGCATTTTCGGGAATCCTCCTGGTGTGGGCACTTTCGCAGATGAGGTTCGACCAGCGTGGACCCCGACAGACCGCCCAGAGCGAATGCTCCCTGAATCTTTCCAAGCTGGGCAGCGCCGTGCGGCTATACGCAAATGACCACGCAGATCAATTCCCGGCCGCTGCGCGGTGGTGTGATGAAGTCCGGGACTACGTGCCATCCATGAGTGTGTTCGTGTGTCCCGGCCACGCCAATGCCGGTTCCAGCTTTACTTTCAACGAGTCGTTGTCAGGACTCAACGCAGAAAGGGTGTCCCCCGACTGCGTCATGCTGTTTGAGGCGCATGCAGGCTGGAACAGCCACGGAACCAGCGAGCTCGCCAACTCCGGCAAGGGACGCCGGGGCAACATCCTGGTGGCGCTCGCCGGTGGTCAGGTCTTCTTAGTCGCGCCCGAGGGGCTCAAGGCCCTCCGATGGACTCCATGAAACAAGCCGGGCCCCATGAACACCATGGCGGCTCCGGAAAGGCGCCGACTCATCGCGCGCTGGGCTGGCTCCGCTCCCAGACTCGAAAGCTCTCACCCAAGGAATGTGTTGTGCTGAATCTTGGCGCATGCCCGGGGCTGGGCACGGTGATCGCGCGGGCCAGGTTCGGCTGGGTCCAGCTCATCATGTCGGTCTCAGGCTTTCTCCTGGCCATGTGCTTTCTCACTCAGTGGCTCGCTGCCATCTGGCGGGGCCTCGGGCAGGCCGACACAAGCCTGGCTGTCGATTTCTCCCCCTTCGCATGGCAGGGATGGACCGGCTTCGGACTCTTCTTCGCGTCCTGGATCCTTTCCGCGTTCTCGACCCGCTCCATCCTCAATTCCTCTGGCAGAGGTGATTCGACCCCCTTTTGAGGTTGAATCCAAGGGGCTTGGCCACTATTCCATTCGCCCGATTGATCACGTTGCGCGTCATTATTGTTATCGTTGCAGCCCACGCGGGGTGGTTTGCCTGCCTGACAGCCGGACATGCAGCAGATCTGGATTCGCAAGCCGCCTTCAAGGAGGCCAATCGGCTCTACGTGCAGGGAAAATACGCCGCGGCCTCCGACGCCTACGAAACCCTCATCCAAAGGGGTGAATCCACCCCGTCAGCGTGGTTTAACCTCGCCAACGCCCGCCTCCGAAACAACGAGCCCGGACGTGCCATTGCCGCGCTCCTCCACGCGCAACTTCTCAGCCCGTCAGACCCAGGCATTCGATCAAACCTCGATCACATCCGATCGCTGGTCCACGGCGACGCGCACACGGCCACCCCCCTGGCCACCAGGATTCTGAACCGCCTCAGCATCGGTCAATGGGCCACTCTCGGGGCCTGCGCGACAGGACTTTTTTTTCTCCTGCTCGCGGCTGAGGAACGGAAGAGGAACCTTTCAAGCAAGCTCTCCCCATTCAGTTGGAGCAGCGCCGGTGTCGCCATCGCCTGCTGGGCCATCGCACTCACATCCTACTCGCGCCAACAACAACCTCTGGCGGTCGTCATCGCGAGGGAGGCTCCCGTCAAGTTCACTCCGCTCGAAGAGTCTCCAGTCGCCTTCACGGCGGTTGATGGCACCGAGTTCGAGGTCCTCCGTGAGGAGCTGAACTCCTCCGGGAAACCGGAATGGCTCGAGGTCCGGGAGAAGACCGGACGCCTGGGTTGGATAAGGGTAGAGAAGGTGCAGCGGGTCGCCCGGCCTATCACCCGATGAAGCGACTCGACCAGGCCATGGTGGAACTGGGATTGTGCACGAGTCGGGAACAGGCACGTCGATCCATCCTGGCCGGCGATGTACGAATCAACGGCCATCCGGCTCACAAGCCCAGCGACGCGGTCAGACCTGAGGACGCGCTCTCCCTCGTCGCCAAGCCTAGATACGTCAGCCGCGGCGGCGACAAGCTGGAAGGCGCGATCGCGCACTTCGGATTGAACCAGGCGTTTGATGGGGTGGAGGCCGTGGACCTGGGCGCCTCGACAGGCGGTTTCACAGACTGCCTGCTCCAGCACGGAGCCTCGAAGGTCTACGCTGTTGATGTCGGACGCGGTCAGCTGGCCTGGAAACTTCGTCAGGATCCTCGGGTGGTGGTGATGGAAGGCTGCAACGCCCGACACATCAGTCGATCCAGCTTCCAACCGGGTTTCAGACCCGTCCCATGGATCGTGGCGGATTG
>VHDG01000768.1 GCA_016871475.1 Verrucomicrobiota bacterium | reverse complement strand
GAGGGTTCACGTCAGTTCCGATATCTGTTCAGCGGTGACATTGGTCGGGGTGGGGATCCGATCCTGAGGGACCCGGAGCCGGTTGAGTCGGTGGATTTCCTCCAGATCGAGAGCACCTACGGGGCTCGTGAGCACAATGACCGTGCCAACTCTGAGGAGGAGATGATGAAGTTGGTCCGCCAAACCGTGGATCGCAGAGGCCTGGTGATTGTGCCGGCGTTTTCCGTGGGACGAACCCAGCAGATGGTCTGGAGTTTGCACCAGGCCGTGAAGGCGGGGACGGTCCCGGCTGTTCCCATCTTCGTGGACAGCCCTCTGAGTGTCAGCGCCACGGAAATCTACCGATTGCATCCCGAGTGCTTCAACGATGAGATCTACGGGTTCCTTCGCACCAAGGCCAATCCGTTCGGGATGGAGAACCTCACCTATATCCGTGAGCTCGCGCATTCCAAGAAACTGAATGAACTGAAGGACCCTGCCATTATCATCAGCTCCTCCGGCATGTGCGAAGCCGGAAGGGTGCGGCACCATCTCGCCAACCACATCGGTCAGCCGTCCAACCTGGTGCTGTTCATTGGCTACTGCGCAGAACACACCCTGGGGGCACAGATCCGTGCCGGGAAGTCCCCGGTCAACATCTTCGGGGTTCCATACGACGTCAGGGCGCAGGTGGCCGCAGTGGACTCGTTTTCCGGTCACGCGGATCGAAGCGAGCTTCTGCGCTACGTGAAAGCCCTGACCGGATCCATCAAGAAGGTTTCCGTGGTGCACGGTGAGGAGGAGCAGTGCCTGGGCTTTGCCGCTGCCTTGAAGACGGTCCTACCAAAGGCTGCAGTCACCGTTCCCCAGTACAAGCAGACGCTCGATATCTAGAACCCATCTCATAAATAAGGAGGGGGTGGTTTGCGGCGAGGGATTTCCCCTTTGTCAATGTGAAGCTTTGCCCAAGAATTCTTGATTCCGCACTTGCACGAGCCTTGCTGGATTGTAACAGTCGCGCAATTTGAGTTGTTCGAAAGGCCCTGAAAATCAGGTGCCTGCAATATGACATGAGTGAAGGCAATAGCGCGGTGAGCGGAAATACAAACATCGACAGGTTGACGGGGTTGCCCCGTAAACAGGGTCTCTATGACCCCTCCTTTGAACACGACGCATGTGGAGTCGGATTCGTGGCCAACGTCAAGGGGCGCAAATCCCACGATATTGTGCGTCAAGGCCTCGAGATTCTTCTGAATCTCGACCACCGAGGAGCTTGTGGTTGTGAAGCCAACACCGGCGACGGAGCTGGAATTCTAATCCAGATCCCGGACGCCTTCCTCCGAAAGGCGGCCCAGGCCTGCAACATCACCCTTCCTGCCTCGGGCGAGTACGGCGTCGGAATGATCTTCCTGCCTCCGAACGACGGCGACCGCGGGAGATGTGAGGCAGTGTTCGAGAAGATCGTGGCAGAGGAAGGTCAGCGCTTCCTGGGCTGGCGTTCAGTCCCGGTCAACAATGGTTCCCTCGGCGAAACCGCCAAAGCCTCCCAGCCCGTTATCCGGCAGGCGTTCATTGGCCGCGCATCCGGACTTAAGGACGACCTCGCCTTCGAGAGAAGGCTCTACATCATTCGCAAGCGTGCCGAGAAAGCGATCCGGTATGCGGAAAACCGCCCCTCTTCGGGTGAGTGGTTTTATGCATGCAGCGTCTCCTGCCGCACCATTGTGTACAAGGGTATGCTGATGCCGGTGCAGGTGGATCAGTTCTTCCCTGATCTCCAGAACCCGGAAGTCGTCTCGGCCCTTGCCCTGGTCCATTCACGGTTCAGCACCAACACATTCCCAAGTTGGGGCCGAAGCCATCCCTATCGCTTCATCGCCCACAACGGCGAAATCAACACTCTCCGCGGGAACGTCAACTGGATGCATGCCCGCGAAGCGTTGCTTGCCAGCGAATGGCTGGCCGGAGACGTCAGCAAGATCCTGCCCACCATCAATGAAGACGGCAGTGATTCAGCGATGTTCGACAATTGCCTGGAGCTTCTGGTGCTGGGGGGACGGTCCCTCGCTCACTCCATGATGATGATGATTCCCGAGCCGTGGTCGAATCACGAGGGGATGAGTCCGGAGCTCAAGGCCTTCTATCAATATCACAGCTGCCTGATGGAACCGTGGGACGGTCCGGCCTCGGTGGCTTTCACGGATGGTATCAGGATTGGCGCGTGCCTCGATCGTAACGGCCTGCGACCTTCCAGATTTTACGTCACCAAGGACGATCTTGTCGTGATGGCTTCCGAAGTCGGCGTGCTCGATATCGCTCCCGAACGAGTACAGACCAAGGGACGTTTGCAGCCGGGTCGCATGTTCCTGATCGATACCGAGCAGGGCAGGATCATCTCGGACGACGAGCTCAAGAAAACCGTCAGCGCCGCTCTCCCATACCAGCAGTGGCTCAAGGACAAGTTGGTGAAACTTGCGGAGCTCCCTGAGCCGTCGCACGTGGCGGAGCCGAGTCACGAGACGGTTCTCCAGCGACAACAGGCTTTCGGTTATA
>VHDG01000767.1 GCA_016871475.1 Verrucomicrobiota bacterium | reverse complement strand
CGCTTCAGGTGACCGTTCTGGATGTGCGGGGCGCGAAGGACCGGCCTTCCACTCTTGAAGTCGATGGAAAGCCGGCCCTCTTGGACGACTGGATGCCGATGACCTTGATCAACCCGGAGGTGACCCCGGCCGGGCCGGTGGAGGAAGGAGGCGAGGGCTGCCTCAGTTTTCCTGAGATGTACGGCGAGGTCAGCCGCCCCGGGGTGGTGGATGTGAGGGCGTTGGACGGCGATGGGAATGAGATCCGATTTCGGGCTGGCGGGTTGCTCGCGAGAGCTGTTCAGCACGAGACCGATCATTTGAACGGCATCCTGTTCATCGACCGCATGTTGTCGAAATCCAAGTACGAGCTTCAGCCCGAGCTGGACGACCTTCAGGCGAGCACCAAGCAGGAACTGGCCAAGGCCACGCGCCTGGCCAGGCGTTAGGAACCCGTCCATGAGCGGATCAATGAGAGGAAAGTGGGTGCTGATCACAGGCGCCTCGAGTGGTTTCGGGGCCGCCGCCGCAGTCGCATTCGGTGCAGCTGGCGCAGCCGTCATCCTCGGTGCCCGCCGGGAAGACCGGTTGATTGAATCCGCCCGGGCGGCCAAAGCGGCCGGGGCCCCGGATGCCGTCTATCGAAAGCTGGATGTATCCAACACCGGGAGCGTCGATGAGTTTGTCCGCTGGGTGAAAGGCGTCTGTCCTCAGCTGGATGTGCTTGTGAACAACGCTGGGGGGGCTCTTGGCCTGGAGACCGTGGAGCAAGGGCTGGATGAAGACTGGGAAGGCATGATGCAGGTGAACGTGCTGGGCGTTCTACGGATGACCCGCGCCGCGCTCCCTCTTCTCAAGGCGAACCCGGGCAGCATGATCATCAACCTCGGATCCATTGCAGGACGTGTGGCCTATGAAGGGGGAGCTGCCTACTGCGCCGCCAAGGCCGGCGAGTTGCAGATCACCCGAGCGCTTCGATTGGAGCTCTGTGGCACCGGAGTGAGAGTGGGAACGCTCGACCCTGGGATGGCCGAGACCGAGTTCAGCGTCGTCAGGTTCAAGGGCGATGAAACGAGGGCTGCCAAGGTTTATCAGGGAGTTGAACCGCTCAAGGCTTCCGACGTCGCAGACGCGCTCGTCTGGATGGCCAGTCGCCCGGCGCATGTGAACATCGACGAAATGATCATCAAGTGCACGGATCAGGCCGCGATTCACAAGGTGAACCGCCGCGGCTAACTTTGGCTGGGAGCGCTGGCATCCTGCCGGCCTCTTGTCTCCTCATCGCCCCAGACTGTCGAGACGCCAACCCTCCCAGCCAGAATGAGTAGCCACCGCACAACTCATACTGTCCGATCAACAGAGGCCGAACGGGCTTAGCCCGAGCATCCTGAAGGATGGACAACAAACCTGGAAGCCTCTCGCCGAAAGCCTGGAAGTCGGACGCGCAGTTCGTTATCCACCCTTCAGGGTGCCCCCCTGGGAGCGCTGGCGTCCTCGCCGGCGTTGGGCGATGAGCAAGCCAGAGGCCGGCGAGACGCCGGCGCTCAAAAGCGCGGCCACAATTCGCACCCCTATCCAGGGCGTTCAAGCGCCGCCTGCCATCGGTCGATGAGGCAGACCAAGCATCAGGCAGCGGCTTCGCTCAGAAACAGGAATTCGTTCAGGAGGATCTCCACCTGTCCTCGAGGAACGAGCTGTTCATCCCGGGAGACATAGACTCCGAGCACTGCGCCGTCTGATCTTTGAGCTGCATAGAGGCAGGCATGTTCGAAGACCAACCGCAGGCAGACAGGAGTGACCTGATGCTGATCCCGGCCTGTATTGAAGCATTCCCTGAGGTTGCGCCAGGAATTGTTCAGGAAGATGGACGGGTAAATGCTCGAACAGCTCTGTCCTGCGAATGTGCCGTCGGTGTGGGCGACGCCCAGTGCGAACAAGCCGGTTCGGGAAGCCTGCGCCTTGATCCAATTATTGATCGTTTCTTTCACAGAGGGTTCCTGGTTTCAGGCCGGCAGGGCTTCAGCCGAGACTCCGGGCTGCTCGCGTTGCGCATGAAGGAGGTAGATGTGCTTGCTGTCGAGCCGCAGGACCCACCGCGATTCCAAACCCTCCAGCTCAACCCGCTCCAGCCCGCCAACCGGCAGCCCCTGGCACAATTGCTTGGATTTCTGGACGAGGTAACTGATCAGCTCAGCTCGCGCCTGCGGCTCCTGGCACTGCCACGCATGACATACATCCCCCTTCGGTGTGACAATCAACAGCTCCTGCACGCGAGGCGGGCAGGGCGGCAGCGTCTCCACTCGTCCGACGCCGGTGCCTCCCGTCTCCCCCTCAAACAGGATCGTATCAAGCTCCGACCCCCCGTCGGACGAACCGCCTGGGCCGGACGAGATATCCTGCGTCGCTTGCGCGTCAGCGGCGTCGCTGCCCGCTTCGGGCCTCCGGAAGAACATCTGGGTGGTGTCCGGATTACAATCGGTGATGTCGGTGGGTAGGCTCGACGTGGCCTCCGTTGCCTCCTGCGTCGCGTGATTGCCCTCATCCTTCATCCGGG
>VHDG01000766.1 GCA_016871475.1 Verrucomicrobiota bacterium | reverse complement strand
TGGCTGGAGAGCCATCCTCCGAGCTGCCGCCAGGGACGGGGGCGCCTTCCTCCACCAAGTCCCCGGCCGCACCGGCGGTTTGACGGCTGGTTCCAAGCATCACGACCTGCAGGGTCCGTGTGGCAGGCTGAATCCTCAGAGCAGCGGTGGAACCTCTCAGGATTGCGTGAGCCCTGGCGCCGCGACAAATGTCCAGAACCTCGTTCACGGCCTTCTGGATCGAGGCATTGTCGAGTCTTCGCACAAATGCGGGGACAGCGAGGCTGAGCAGCAGCATCGAGATGCCGATAACCACCATGAGCTCAACAAGGGTGAACGCGACCAGACTTCGTTTGCGTCCCCGGAATCTGTTGGCCCCTGGAAGCATGGGTGCAGTCATCGGGAGATGCTGGAGGTCACCTTGAACATGGCCGAAAGCACGCTGAACAGGAGAAAGCCAACTCCCAAGGCCATGACGATGATCATCGCAGGTTCGATCAGCGTCGTCATGATTCGAAGCTGGATGGTCAGCTCGTTCTCATAGGTCTCCGCGATGTTCTTCAGCGCACCGGGCACATCACCTGTCTCCTCACCGATCTTGAGCAAATCGAGCATCAGCTGCGGGAAAAGCTTACTCTTGGCCAAAGGTTGGGCGAGCGTTTTACCGTCTGTCACATCCTCTCGCGTGACCGCAATCGCCTCCTTCACCACGGCGTTCGGCATGATTTGTTCGGCGATCTTGAGGGCGGTAAGAACCGGCACACCGTTGCTCAGGAGCGTGGACAGCGTGCGGGCAAACTGGCCGAAAAGATTTAATCGGACCACCTTCCCGATAACGGGCGCGTTCATCTGAAGCAGGTCGAGTTGACGCCTTCCCGCGGGCGAAGCTTTGAACCTCGAAAACACAACCCAGACCGCCACAATGACGAGAAGCAGCAGCCACCAGTAGGTCGTGAAGAGGCGGCTTGAATCCATGAGCAACTTGGTGGACCACGGCAGCTCCATGTTCATCCCCTCAAAGATCTTCATGAACTGGGGGAGCATGAAGGTCATGAAAAAGATGACGATCAGAACCCCGACAAACGCAACGATGCAGGGATAAATCATCGCTGATTTAAATTTCTGCTGAACCTCGGCGAACCGCTCAAAGTGGATCGCAAGTCGTCGCAACACATCAACGAGAGCCCCGCTCTGCTCGCCCGCTCGCACCATGTTTATGTAGAGATCGCTGAAAACCAACGGCTGTTTGGCCATGGCATCCGAAAGCCCGCGTCCCTCCATGACCTCCTGTTTCAGCGATTTGCTGACGTCCGCCGGAATCCCTTTCGACTCCAGATGCGTCATGCTGTTGAGTGCAACCGTCAACGGCATGCCCGACGTCAGCAAGTTGGCCAGCTGTTGAGTGAAAGTGGCCAACTCCTGCAACTTGGGCCTGCGCTTGCTGTTGAAGAACGACCGCATCGGCGCCGGCATTGCTGAGGGAGCCGACGAACTGCCGGAACGCGCTGCCTGAGCCACCGCGGCCGCCGCGGCGGCCCCTCTGACAGCATCCACCATGACCGGAAAGAGCCCTAGCCTCTCAATCTGCTGGACAGCAGCGGTTCGGTCGGGGACGTCCAGCACACCCTGGACTACTTCTCCAGATTTTTTCCGTGCCTTATATGCGAATTGAGCCATAGGGCGACGCATCCATGTAGATTACCCCATCACGAGAGAATAGTTGCTGAGCAGGTCTCACAACAGACCCAATATCGGCAGCCTGGACACAAGTTGAGCAAAGAGCGTTGAACATGCAACGAATCCGAGCCGAACCTGCCACGCATTCGCTGCGGCTGTCGAGTCAGCTGTCTTATTCAACGAGAGTCAGGCGGCAAGGGGCCAGGGCGCCCGCCCGGGAAACGAAGTCTCGCCATGAGCGCTTGTGGGAAGTGATCTCCTGGTTGATGCCGCCCTCGCCGCAGGACCGAGAGGCCCACAATCCCGGCATCCATTTCGGAAGCCTTGCTGAAAAAGTTCCCGGAACATCAAACGCTTTTGGCGGCTCCTTGGACGTGGCTCCCAGGGTGAATGGTCACCGGAACACCTGAAATCTCGGGTGTATCCGAAGAAAGTTCATGACACGCAGGTCTTCTCCTCCCGCGGGCCCAGAGCAGACATCCGCCAAACCCCAGAACAACTTCATCTTCGCTCTCCTGCCCAAACCGTGGCACGGTGCCCCACACAACAAATACAACTAACGCAGCGCACAACCTCGATGCAAAACCCGCACCCCAATTTCTCCGCGGTTGAGTCTCAGCCGAGCATCCATCCTTTCGAAATTCGTGACACCACTGTCGAGGACGCACCGGAAACAGCCGCGCTGTTGGATTCGGTGGCACGCGAGCGTCGCTTCCTGGCCATGACCACCGGTTTCTCCATCGAGGACACCCAGAGATTCATCAGCCTCGTCAGGGCGACAAACGGAGTTCATCTCGTGGCCACACTGGCAGGATCAATCATCGGCTGGTGTGACGTCATGCCTCACCCGTTCGAAACGATGAAACATTCTGGAAGGCTCGGGATGGGGATCCG